>CAYPYZ010000017.1:16367-18731 GCA_964414805.1 uncultured Paludibacter sp. | reverse complement strand
CAATTTTTCTGGAAAGAAAGCGTATAAAAACTTTTCTTTTACTTTTGAAGATAAAGCCTATCAGATAAAATTGCAATATGATCCGGATTTAATTGAGTTTTACAAAGCATATCCTTTGGTGGATTTAGGCATATACTTCAATGCACCTGTTTCTATTCAAGCCAAGGAATCTATTGCTGATGCGTTGTTGCCTATAGTCTCGGATATGGACGAAGCAAAAGCAGCTGCATTTTTATTGAGTTTTATACACCAAGCTTTCCCTTATAAAACTGATCCCGAGCAATTTGGTCGTGAGAAGTTTTTCTTTGCAGAAGAATTGTTTTATTACCCTTATTCCGATTGCGAAGATCGCGCTGTTCTATATACTTATTTAGTAAGAGAGACCTTAGGATTAAAGGCCATAGGTTTGGAGTATAGTGACCATGTGGCGGCTGCGGTGGCGTTTACCCAACCGGCCTATGGCGATTATTTAACTTATGAAAATACCCGTTTTACGGTGACAGATCCCACTTATATCAATGCGCCTGTGGGACTCTCCATGCCTCAGTATAAGACGGTTTCCCCGATTGTCCGCAAGGTAAATAACCGCAGCGTTGAAGATATGACCTTAGACAAACAATGGGAAAAATTACAAGCTGCCGGTTTCTATAAAGGTAGTATTAGGAAAAATGCCAAACAATTGACAGATGGTAACATGTTGCTGACAGGATATTTTGCTGAACCGGCTGCTTTGGGAAGCGTTATGCTTTCGGGTAAAAATAATGCGCACAATTGTTTTGTTGCCAAATTAAATCGTAGTGGTCAAACTATCTGGGCAAAAGCCATTGCTGCTTCCGAGAATGCGGTGGGTATGTCGATCGAAAGCACTCCTACCGGCAATATAGTAGTAGCCGGCGTATTTACGGGCAGTATCCGTTTGGATGGTAAGAGCATCAGTGCTGCATCCGGACAAGCAGATTTATTTATTGCATCTTTTTCCCCTTCCGGCAATTTGTTGTGGCTCAATAAAGGAGGATTAGACATTATTCCCGACAATAGTGCTACTGCCTTTTCCGTAGCATATAATGCCAATGGCGTTCTTCAGAGTTTACAACATGCAGAAGATCAATTGGAAGAGCAAGCCCAAGGATTATTTATAGACGAAGCAAACAATATCTTTTATTCAGGCATCACCAACAATGCTTTGGCTTTGTCCGGTAACGAAAAATCTGTTGCTTTCGCTTCCGCTGAGAGCTTGGATGTGATTGCTTTATTGCAAGCAGAAACGGCTCATTTCGTAGGAAAACAAGCCGATAAAGCCATGGCGGGACTTATGGCAGCCATTAAATTAGTCAGATTTATGGGCGTGAGCTTAACCGGTGAAAAAATCCGCGAAACCATCGATCGGACTAATCCGGACTTTAAAAAGAGTAGTCCGAATATCTATAAAAACTTGGCTAAAATCAATTTTGTAAAAAATGAAAAAGGGGTTATCAGCATACAGACTGTCGGTGGCGGTGATATTTCCTTTGATAAGGTAAAGATTTCCAACAAAAGTACCATTTCCATTTCTGAACTATCTTCCGGAGATTATAAAGTGGATGTTTTGTCCGGCATCAAAGTAGGGAAGTTGGTAGTTTGGTATGGCCTGAACTACATCAAGATGTTCGCTAAAAAGGGCGACCTATTATTCGACTATGCATCCGATAATTCCCAAGTGACAGTTAATGTACAGAAGGATATATTGAATTGAGGGGGAGGTATCTACCCAAACTACCCTTTCAATAAATACAAGCGGTCTTCCAATAATTGGATATATTTCAGCTGATTTTCCGGTGAAAGAAAAGAGGATTTTATCTCTTGTTTCATTGTTTTTTCTGCTTTTATAAATCGCTTCAAGGTATTTATTATCTGTTTTTCAGTCAATTGAAAATTCAATCCCAAGTTGATGAAATCCATTTTGGTCAGTTTCCCTCTCTTTCCACCGATAGTAAGAGCCACTTCTTCCGTATCTTCCGGAATATGTAGATTTACGTTCAATAAGTCATAGGCTGGTGCTAATACCCAGTCTTCATCATTCAAAATCATTGAGAAATTCTTCAAATGCATATCGTTATTTCCCGTGATATAACTGAAAAGTACTATTTCAAAAAGCCGCAGTAAATCTAGTAAGGTATTGGATGAATGTTTAGTAACTGCCTTGCCTCATTGCTCTATTTTTTTATGGTTTACCGGTGCAAGCTTATGCCCAAACATCATCAGCACTTGGTTTACTTTTGTAAGACTGAGGTTTTCTTTGCCTTGCTCTATCTTTCGAACAACGGTAAGTGCTACGCCTGCCCTGTCTGCAAATTCCTGTTGGGTGAGATTGGCCTCTTTCCGCTT
>CAYPYZ010000017.1:0-16267 GCA_964414805.1 uncultured Paludibacter sp. | reverse complement strand
CTACGCCTGCCCTGTCTGCAAATTCCTGTTGGGTGAGATTGGCCTCTTTCCGCTTAGTTTTGATAAATGTGGCTAAATTTAATGTCATGATTATATGCTTTTGCATTTATTTTGAGACAAAGATATAAAATTATATCTAATTACATATAAATTCAAACATAAATATTGTTTTATATGTAATTGCATATAATGACAAATTAAAAAGATAAGTTATTTCTTTATACAGATAAATCTACTCCTTCACCACCTTCACCCGCTCACCGCCATATTATGCTTGTAAATCAGGCAGTTATGCCTTTAGAGTTTAGAAATCTGAAGATTTTCCCATGATATAAATTTCCCTTGTTGTGTTGTAAAATCAGTGTTACCACCATACACAACAAATACATTTTCGGTATGGATGCCACTGAATGATTGGAAGAGTTGGAGTGTATTAAAAAAATCATTTCTCATTGTAGCCGATGATTTTATTTCTATTGCTTGCAATTTTGTTCCATTTTCTATCAGTAAATCAACTTCATTTTGGTTGCTGTCACGCCAAAAATAAATTTGGGGCTCTTTTCCAACAAAAAAATGCTGTTTTACAATTTCAGCTATCACCATATTTTCAAAGATTTCTCCCCTTAAATAATGGGTTGCAAGTTGTTCCGAACTTTCCAAACCTAATAAAGACGACAGTAAACCGGTATCATAAAAATAGAGTTTTGGCGATTTAATAAGTCGTTTGTTAAAGTTTTTATGATAGGGTTTTAATAGAAAAAGTACATAGCTACTTTCCAATAACGACAACCAAGCATTTGCAGTTGGTACGCTTATTTCCGCCTCATTTGCAAGGGAAGCAGTATTCAATAATTGTCCTGTTCGCGCTGCACAGAGTTTAAGAAAACGTACAAATCGTGATAAATTACTGATTTCTCGTATTGTTCGAATATCGCGGTCTATATAAGTTTGAATATAATGCGGATAAAAGTCCTTAGGTTCAATTTGTTTATCATAAATACGTGGGTATGCACCGGTGTAAAGGAATTTATTGAGTGTTTCGGGCAAAAGATTAGCACTTTGTAATTCAGCAATAGAAAAGGGAGCAAGTTTGAGTACTGCAGTTCTTCCTGCTAAACTTTGTGAAATGGTTTGCAGTAATAAAAAATTATGTGATCCCGAAAGAATATACATTCCGGTTTCGTTTTCATCATCTACTTTTGTTTGAATATAAGAAAATAATTCAGGGACATTTTGTGCTTCGTCAATAATAAGTGGATAAGCAAAATTCTCTAAAAAACCACGCGGGTCATCTTTTGCCATCATTCTCAAATCCAAATCCTCTAAACTTACATAACGATAGTTCGGAAATTCAGACTTTAATAAGGTTGATTTTCCACATTGCCTTGTTCCTGTGAGTGTTACAACGGGGTATTTGCTTGCAAGGAACTTGATTTTATCTCCTATTATTCGCGCAATCATAAGTTCAATTTTGTGCAAAGATATATATTCTTATGTAAATATACAAATTGGACTTTATGATTTGCATAAATCCAATTTGGATATACTTTTCTGAAGATGCTTGGTTAATTCCAATAACACAAGTAGTTCTCATTCTGATTGAGAACTATCTCTCATTCAGAATGAGAACTATTAATTAAAAAGATTAATGTTACTCTTTCACTACCTTCACCCGCTCACCGCCATGCTCTAAACGCTTGTAATGACAAATTCCGTCGATTGTTCTGAATAAACTAATTAACTTAGCTTTTTAAAAAACCAAAACCCCACAGAAAAACTCAATTTCCTGTGGGGTTTAAGATTATTTTGAACTGATTCGTGATTACTTCACTTCTTCAAAATCTACATCCGTGACATCGTCATCCGGACTTCCGCCTGGTTGTGCACCACCTTGGGCTTGGTCGAATGGATTGCCACCCATTCCGGCAAATGGGTCGCCAGGCTGCTGACCACCCTGTGCATTTTGTGCATTGTACATTTCTTGTGAAGCTGCTTGGAATACCGTGTTCAGCTCATTGGTAGCAGCATCTATAGCATCTATATCTTGTGCTTTATGTGCTTCTTTCAACTTGCTTAGAGCGGCTTCTATAGGTTCTTTCTTATCAGCTGGCAGTTTATCACCTATCTCAGTCAGTTGTTTTTCCGTTTGGAAAATCAAACTATCAGCATGGTTGAGTTTATCAATCTTTTCTCTTTCTTTTGCGTCAGCTTCAGCATTAGCTTCTGCTTCTTCTTTCATACGTTTGATTTCTGCATCACTCAAACCGGAAGAGGCTTCAATACGTATATTTTGTTCTTTTCCTGTGGTTTTATCTTTAGCAGATACGTTCAAAATACCATTGGCATCTATATCGAACGTTACTTCAATCTGTGGAATACCACGTTGTGCCGGCATGATACCGTCTAAGTGGAAACGACCCAATGATTTGTTTTGATTGGCCATGGGACGTTCTCCTTGCAAGACATGTATTTCAACCGATGGCTGATTGTCGGCAGCAGTAGAGAAAGTCTCCGATTTCTTGGTAGGAATGGTAGTATTGGCATCTATCAATTTGGTCATCACACCACCTAAAGTCTCAATTCCTAAAGAAAGTGGCGTTACGTCTAATAGCAATACATCCTTCACATCACCGGATAAAACACCACCTTGAATGGCTGCACCAATAGCAACAACCTCATCAGGGTTTACTCCTTTTGAAGGTGCTTTGCCAAAGAATTTCTCAACAGCGGCTTGTACGGCAGGGATACGTGTAGTACCACCCACCAAGATGATTTCGTCTATATCCTTGGTTGAAAGTCCGGCATTCTGCAAAGCAGTACGCGCCGGTTCAATGGTACGTTGTACCAAATCATCTGTCAGTTGTTCAAATTTAGCTCTTGAAAGCGTGCGCACTAAGTGTCTTGGAATACCATCTACCGGCATGATATAAGGTAGATTTATTTCTGTAGAGGTGGTATTGGACAATTCGATTTTAGCTTTTTCGGCAGCTTCTTTTAAACGCTGCAAAGCCATCGGATCCTTGCTTAAATCGATATTGCTGTTTTCATCTTTAAACTCTTGCACCAACCACTCTATAATTCTATGGTCGAAATCATCACCTCCTAAATGTGTATCACCATTTGTTGATTTTACTTCAAAAACGCCATCACCTAATTCCAATATAGACACGTCATGCGTACCACCACCACAGTCGAATACCGCAATTTTCATGTCTTTATTGGTCTTATCCAAACCATAAGCAAGTGCTGCGGCAGTAGGCTCGTTGATGATACGGCGCACATTCAGACCGGCAATTTCACCAGCTTCTTTAGTAGCCTGACGTTGTGAGTCATTGAAATAAGCAGGTACAGTAATTACAGCTTCCGATACATCTTGTCCAAGATATTCTTCTGCCGTTTTCTTCATTTTCTGAAGGATGATAGCGGAAATTTCCTGAGGGGTATATAATCTTTCATCAATTTCAACACGCGGTACATTATTCTCGCCTTTTACAACTTTAAAAGGAACGCGTTCCACTTCTTTTGATAAACGGTCGTAAGTCTCACCCATAAAACGTTTGATAGATGAAACAGTTTTTACCGGATTGGTTATAGCTTGACGTTTGGCAGGATCACCTACCTTACGCTCGCCACCATCCACAAAACCAATCACGGAAGGAGTAGTCCTCTTTCCTTCATTATTTGTAATTACGATAGGTTCGTTACCTTCCATCACGGAAACACATGAATTTGTGGTTCCTAAGTCAATTCCAATTATTTTTCCCATTTTACTTTTAAATATATTATACGTTAAATTTTCTATGAATTTTTGACGCACCCAATTTTACAAAGCATATGCCATGGGGAGAATTGGAAAAATACCTGACAAATTTGCAGACTTTATGACAGGAAGTAGGTTTAAGTGTGTGAAATCTTAGTCTTCAAAGTGATATAAAAAGACAATAGTTGCATCAAAAGCAGCCTTTGGATTGTCTTTTATTTCAAGTTTTGCACGAATTTCAGCTTTGGAAACACCTCTTAAATTGGTAAGTGACTTTAGAGTGCAGCGTACTCTGACTTCACTATCCACCGTTACGGCATGACCGAATCTTAATTTTTCAATACCATAATTCACAGTGAGTCTGGAGTTTTGTACATCCACAATTTGTTCCCAAAGATGGGGTAGAACGGAGAGTACTAGATATCCGTGTGCTATGGTTGTTCCAAAAGGGCTTTCAGCTTTACAACGCTCTTTATCAGTATGTATCCACTGATGATCTAAGGTTGCATCAGCAAATAAATTGATTTGTTCTTGCGTAATTTTTAAGTAATCTGATGTACCGATTTCCTTACCTACAAATTGTTCTAAATCGGCATGGCTTCTAATTGGAATAGGATTCATTATATATTTCTTTTAGTTTTAAAAATGATAAATTTGCACGTTTTATTATGATGTGTGCAAAAATAGACAAAAATACTATCTAAACAAAAAATCTTGAAATAAATATACTTGCAGAATCAACTCAAAATATCTATTTTTGCTAAAGTTTTACTTGATAAACTAATATGCGTACTCAATTTATAATCGAAAATAATATCATGAAGTATAAAAGACTATTATTAAAATTAAGCGGTGAATCTCTGATGGGCAATCAGGGTTATGGCATAGATGACAATCGTTTGAATAGCTATGCAGACCAGATTGCTGCCATAGCTGCTACCGGTGTCCAGATAGGAATAGTGATAGGTGGTGGTAATATTTTCAGAGGTCTCGGTGGTTCAAATAGGGGGTACGACCGTGTATTAGGCGATCAAATGGGGATGTTGGCGACCGTTATCAATGCTTTGGCTTTACATTCTGCTTTACAAACCAAGGCTGTTTCATCCAAGTTATTTACTGCCATTCGCATGGAGCCTGTTGGAGAATTATATAGTAAACATAAGGCTATTCAGGCATTGGAGGCTGGTGAAGTTGCAATTTTTTCAGCCGGTACCGGAAATCCTTTTTTCACGACAGATACAGCATCTGCATTGAGAGCTATTGAAATAGAAGCAGATATTATGTTGAAAGGTACACGTGTGAATGGTATTTATACCGCTGATCCCGAGAAAGATCCTGCTGCTACCAAATTTGATAGTATTAGTTTTGATGAAATATACAGTAGGGGATTAAAGGTGATGGATCTGACTACCATTACTTTATGTAAAGAAAACAAGATGCCTGTTTATGTATTTGATATGGATACGCCCGGCAATTTAGCAAAGGTTTTATCTGGTGAAAACATAGGTACGGAAGTAATAATTTGAAATTTTAAAATCAAAATACAATGATGCAAGAAGTTAAAACAGTATTAAATCAGTCGGAAGAAGGCATGGAAGCCGCTCTTATGTATTTAGAGGAAACTTTAGGTCATATCCGTGCTGGCAAAGCGACTCCGCGTATTTTAGACGGTGTTCGAGTAGATTATTATGGATCGCAAGTACCTTTGTCCAATGTCTCAACCATTACCACAGCTGATGCTAAAACCATCAATATTCAGGCATGGGAGAAGAATATGTTATCGGTTATCGAACGTGCTATTATCAATGCCAATATAGGGCTAACCCCTATGAATAATGGTGAAATGATACGTTTGAATATTCCGCCATTAACGGAAGAAAGACGTGCGCAATTAGCTAAGCAAGCTCGTGCAGATGGTGAAGAAGCTAAGATTTCCATCCGTAATGCTCGTCGTGATGCCATTGAACGCTTGAAGAAAATGATTAAAGATGGTCTGTCGGAAGACTTAGAAAAGAATGCCGAAGAGGACGTTCAAAAGCTTCATGATAAGTATATTAAGAAATTGGATGAAATGGTTGTAGCCAAGGAAAAGGATATTATGACGGTATAATAGGGTATAATAAAACAGCGAGGAAATCATCCATATTTCCTCGCTGTTTTATTGTAGTAGCCAAGACTAATACTATCGATTTTAGATAATCAACATGGCGTCACCATATGCTCCAAATCTATATTTTTCTTTGATGGCAATATCGTAGGCATGCATGACGTGATCATAATCACCAAAAGCAGCAGCCATCATCAAAAGCGTAGAATAGGGTAGGTGAAAATTGGTAATCAGAGCATCGGCAGTAGTGAAATCATAGGGTGGAAAAACGAACTTATTAGTCCATCCATCAAAGTTTTTAATTCTTCCTTCAGTACCTACAACCGTGGCTAAAGCGCGCATCACAGTAGAACCAACCGCACAAATTTTCCTTTCTTCATCAAAAGCAGCATTGATAATATCGGCTGCTTCTGTCGAAACTATCAATCGCTCTGAATCCATTTTATGCTTGGTCAAATCCTCCACATCTATCCCTCTAAAATTGCCTAAACTCATATGGGATGTGATAAAAGCGGTTTGAATGCCTTTAATTTCCATGCGCTTGATAAGCTCGCGACTAAAATGTATTCCTGCAGCGGGCACGGCAACAGCACCTTCATTTTTGGCAAAAAGAGTTTGAAATCTATCTTCATCTTCCGGCTCTGCCAATCTATCTATCTCTTTTGGAAGTGGGGTTTCGCCCAATTTATAGAGTATTTCTTTAAACTCTTCATGCGTGCCATCAAACAAGAAACGCAAAGTACGTCCACGCGAAGTAGTATTGTCAATCACTTCAGCTACTAAAGATTCGTCTTCGCCAAAATACAATTTATTGCCTATGCGAATTTTTCTTGCCGGCTCCACCAATACATCCCAAAGTCTATTTTCTCTATTGAGTTCCCTCAATAAGAAAACTTCGATTTTAGCACCTGTTTTTTCTTTATGTCCATAAAGACGGGCAGGAAAAACTTTGGTATCATTGAAAATAAACAAATCATTTTCATTGAAATAATCCAACACTTCTTTGAAAACTTGATGTTTGATATCACCTGTTTTGCGGTCTACAACCATCAATCTCGACTCATCTCGATGATGGGCAGGATATTGTGCAATTAATTCATCGGGTAACTTGAATTTGAATTGGGATAACTTCATAAGATAATTGTCAATATTTAATTATTATTTTTGTATTTCATCTGTTTGTTGGAGGGCATACTCGTCAATGCTATCAAGCACTGTTTCAATCTCCACGCAATCTTCCAATTTGATTGCGCCTATGGCTGTTCTTTCTAAAGCAGCCAAATGAGCGCCGCTATTTAATGCCTTCCCTATATCTCTTGCTAATGCTCTGATATAGGTGCCTTTACTGCAAACCACCCTAATTTTCAAAAAAGGCGCTGCAAAGTTAAGCATTTCTATTTCATCTATAACCAATAATTTAGCTTTGAGTTCAATTGCTTCTCCTTCACGAGCATAATCATAAGCTCTTTTGCCATCTACCTTCACCGCTGAATAGATAGGCGGTACCTGCCATAGCTCACCTATAAATTCCTTTAATGTGTGTTGCACCAACTCCTCATCTATATGTTCAAAAGGATAATGATTATCTATAGGCATTTCTTTATCGAAAGATGGCGTGGTAGCTCCTAACTCCAAAGTAGCTATATATTCCTTAGTTTGATATTGAAATTCCTCAATGCGTTTGGTAGCCTTGCCTGTGCAAATAATCATTACACCTGTTGCCAATGGATCTAAAGTACCGGCATGACCCACCTTGATTTTCTTAATATTAAAAGACTTTCTAATTTTCCATCGAATGCGATTAACCACATCGAATGAAGTCCAATGCAAAGGCTTTTTAATATATAATACTTCTCCTTTTAGAAAATCCATAGCAGCCGTTGAGTCCGTTTCAAACAATATATTTTACTATGCTTACTATAATATAGCCATATTCTTGCCCATTAGCAAAAATATAATAATTACAGCACCAACTATGATGCGATAATATCCGAAAGCTTTGAATCCATATTTAGTCAGAAAGCCTATAAAAAACTTGATAGCACCTATAGCTACAATAAAAGCTACTATATTACCTATCAATAATGTGGTTAGGTTTTCTTGCAAAATATGTGATTGCGCCGGGTCCATAATTAACTTTAAAAGTTTGTAACCGGCTGCGGCAGCCATAGTTGGAACGGCCAAAAAGAATGAAAATTCTGCTGCGTTTTTTCTGCTTAGCTTAGTCGACATACCACCTACTATCGTTGCCATAGAACGCGAAACACCCGGTATCATAGCTATACATTGATAGAAACCGATTTTTAATGCACGCTTCCAATCCATGCTTTGATCTGCTTGAGGTTTGTTAAACCATTGGTCAACAAACAACATAAACACACCACCGATTACTAACATGATGGCAACCACCCAAACGCTCTCCAATAAATCATCTATATAATCGGAAAACAATAAACCTGTTACGGCAGCAGGAATAAAAGCTATCAGTAATTTCCAATAAAAATCCCAAGATTGAAAAAATCTTTTCCAGTATAAAACAATAACGGACAAGATAGCTCCGAACTGAATATTAACAGTAAAAGCCTTCAGAAAAGCGGAACTCTCCATGCCCAACAAATGCTGGGTAATTATCATATGACCGGTTGAAGAGACAGGTAAAAACTCTGTCAGCCCTTCAACTACAGCAATGATAAGGGTTTCAAATAAACTCATTTATTTTTTCTTTTTAAATAAGATGGCGAAAATTATAAACAGAAACCCAAAAAATGAAATCATAGGTCCTACTACTATACGGCGCTTACTGAAAATATCAGGATTAAATTCATCTATGGTCGTGGAACCTGTCATTAAGAAAAATCCGGTGACAATAATCACAACTCCTAAGGCTATCAACACCATGTTGATTTTATCTAATGTGAATTTGTTTTTTCCCATATTGTAAAATGGTTTTAATCTGCTTTTTTAAAATTTTATACTTGAAATTTATCCCAATTATGCTAAATAAATTTCATTGGTTTGCATACGCAAATACTTGCCTACAGCAAAATAAGATGAAATAGCTGTAAGTATAATACCTGTCAATATTACTATGATAGAGGTTTTTGCCAAGGTGCTAAACTCCAATGTCAAAAGATTAATGCCGGTATTATTTCTTATGTATAACAAAACAAGTCCAAGTAAAAATATCGCAATAAAGGAAGCTATCAGTCCACTGACAACCCCGCGTGCCACATAAGGTTTGCGAATAAACCAAGCCGTTGCACCCACTAATTTCATGGTGTTGATTAAAAAACGATTGGCATATATCGATACCCTGATGGTATTATTCAGCAAGGTAATAGAAATCAACATTAAGATTGTTGCTACTATCAAAAGTATAAAGCTTATGCGGTTGATATTGTCGTTGACTAAGTTGACTATGTCCTTTTGATAGGCGATACGGCTAATATCCTGATACATTTTTAGTTTGGATTCAAAGACTTCTACACTGTCTTTATTGGCATAATCTGCCTTTAATTTTACTTCAAAAGAAGCCATCAGCGGGTTGTAACCCAGAAATTTTTCGGGATCTTCACCCATAGTGCGTATATGCTCTTTCAAAGCTTCTTCCTTAGAAATATAATCGTAAGTTTTCACGAAAGTAGAGCTGTCGAGATATTTTTTAATCCTATCCGTATTTTCCGTACTGATTTCTTCCTTTAAAATCAATGAAATACTGATGTTTTCTTTGATATGGGTACTGATATCCCTTGCCGCAAATATCAATAATAGCACTAATCCTATAAGAAATAGGACTAAAGACATGCTGATGGTTGTTGCTAAATGTACATTGCCAACGCGGAATTTTCCCTTAGATTCTTTAGAGCTCATAAATAGATATCAATGTTTGCGATAAGGACAAGATTTATAACGCGAAAAGAAAAACGCTAAAATACACAAAATTAGTATAATAGACGAAATACTTGCTATTATATTACCAATTTTATAAGATTTTGGTTCAAAACGAAATTCGATTTGATAATTTCCTGCTTGTAATTGCATAGCTCGCAATAAGTAGTTTGCCCTGAAATAGGGGACTTTCTCGCCACCGATATAAGCATTCCAACCTTTATCATAATATATTTCAGAGAAGACTGCCAATTGGGGTTTTTCAGCATGGAATCCATACACCAAATGATTGGGTTTATAAGATAATAAACTGATTGCTGCTGTGCTATCTTGTTGAATTTCATGAGCTAAGTTTTCAGCATAAACTTTATCAACCACCAAAGAATTTTTAATATCTATTTTGCTTAGCATTGAGATTTCCTCGTCAGCATCTTCTGCCCAATGAATATCCTCCACTAACCACGCATTACCGTTAGCATACTCATTTTGCAAAGGCATACTATTGGCATCCATGATGATATACTTCAAATTCAACATATTTAAAGCATTGAGAGTAGGCATAACAGAGGCAAATTGCTCCATAGATTGCACATTGCTTAAAGCTGTTAATTCGGGCGTTAACTGCAAATTGATAAGTTCTTGATACCTACGAAGTTTAGCAGCATGATAGCCCCCAATATTTTTATGGAAATAAGATGGAGAAGCATCATTGAAAATATTAGTTGTAAGATTTAATACCCGGAACTCACTTTTATCTTCCAATATAAATTGGTCAGCTTGGGTCGGTTTCATCAGGGTTTTTACATTTCTTGGATGACCAAAATTATCATCATTCAGATAACGTTTGGCTATGGGCACTAGATCTAATACCATTAAGACTGCCATAAAAGCTACGGTAATCGCTGATTTTAATTTGCCATGAAGGTATAGCAACAGCACTCCTGCCGAAGCGATGATAAATGCTAAGGAACGGAAGGCATCGGCTCTTAATAAGGCTTTTCTATCGGCAATTAGACTATCACCTAAAAACGAAAAATCAGCTTGGTAGGCTTGGCTGAATTGCTGTATCAATCGTTGATCGCCAGAAGCAGTGAAATTCCCTGCCAATGCTGGGAACAAGGCAAATATCAGAGCGACACCACCGGTAATACCTGTGGCTATGAATAATTGTTTGCTGAGTTTTTGTTTATCGACACTGAGATTGAATACCTCATTCAGCGCCAAAACGGCTATCAAAGTTATCCCGAAACCTGTGGCTACCAATATCATGGAAACAGTACGGAATTTATTATATAATGGGAAATAGTCGATAAACAAGTCTGTAAACCACTGAAAATTCCTACCCCAAGAGAGTAGTAAAGTCAATGCTATCATGGGCAACAACCACCACAAAGTGCGTTTATCCACTACCATTAATCCTAAAATAAATAAGAAAATAACGATGGCACCTATATAAACCGGTCCGGAAGTAAAGGGCTGTGTTCCCCAATAAGTTGGGAATTGCATGCCCTGCATTAGTTGTTGCATGGCTTGCGGGCCATATCTTTCAGCAATAGCTTGAGCGGTATGGCTGTCAGTACTCAATTTAGTACCACTGGCACCACCCATAAAATTAGGTATCAAAAGGGTGAAAGTTTCGGCTTTTCCATAACTCCATTGCGTGATATAATCGTGATTTAAACCTTCCTGTGAACTTTGCGTATCTATGGTCAGACCATTAGATTTGCCACGCATGGTATAATCCGAATATTCATTGGTAGTCAGTAAGGTAGTGGCATTCATGCCTATAGCAATGATTGTCGCAGCTATGGCAAGCAGACTTGCCTGTAAAAAGCTTTTAATTTGTTTTTCGCGTAAGCTATAAACCAATTCCACTATACCAAAAGCAAGTACAATAAATAGGGTATAATATAGAATTTGAATATGGTTGGCACGTATGGCTAAGCTGAGAAACAGGGCTATCAGCAGGCTTCCGGTAAATTTATTCCTTCTAAATGTGACGAAAATACTACCTATCAGCGGAGCCATATAAGCTATGGTAACAGCCTTGCTATTGTGGCCGGCAGCTATGATGATAAAATTATAAGAAGCAAAAGTAAATGCCAATGCTCCTACTATCGCCAACCAGGGATTCAGACGGAAATTTAGCATTAAAATATAAAAGCCAAACAAGTATAAAACTACATAGAAAATTGCATTGGGAAACAGTCTGAATAATGCCTCCACATGTTTTAAGATATTGTTGGGTTGTTGTGCAATAATTTGATAATTAGGCATCCCACCAAACATTGAATTAGTCCAAAGCGTTACATCATCGTGACTTTCGTTGTAATCTATGGTTTCTTTTGCCATACACATCCAGCTTTGCGTATCGTGCCCAAGTAGTTGTTTGCCCTCTAACACAGGTAGCATATAGACAGAAGCAATGATAATAAAGGCAATTATAGCAACGAGATGCGGGAGGATATTGTGGAGGAAGTTTTTTCTCATAAGAAAAATAAGATTGATTAATCAATTAAAATTCATACAAAAATACATCAAATTATCTGAAATGCCACGAAGAAGTTTAGATAAAGTAAACTTAGTTAGTGTTTTGTATGAATTAGATTACTATAATTTGTGATTAAATTTGTGTATACCCATAATGTCCCGCATAATTCACCAAGTTGAAAAAAAAATCTTACTTTTGTATTTAGAAAATTAATGCAAGATGATAATCAATAAAATTCAGCAAATAAGGGGAGATTTTCCTATTTTGGAAGAAAAGATTTATGGGAAACCATTGATTTATTTTGATAATGCTGCTACTACGCATAAGCCCACAGCTGTTTTGGATAGGATAGCTTTTGCTTATAATCATCTGAATGCCAATATACATAGGGGTACACATTATTTAAGTCTGAAAGCGACCGATGCTCATGAGGCGGCGCGCGACAGCATTGCACATTTTATAGGAGCAGGAAAAAGGGAAGAGATTGTCTTTACGCGTGGCACCACTGAATCCATTAATTTAGTGGCTTATTCCTATGGAGATGCGTTTTGCCATGTAGGTGATGAGATATTGATTTCTGCTATGGAGCATCACTCAAATATAGTCCCTTGGCAGATGCTGTGTGAGCGTAAAAATATGCAATTGAAAATTGTGCCGGTGGATGACCAAGGTGTTTTGGATATAGATGCTTATCAGGAATTATTGAGTGAAAAGACCAAATTAGTAGCTATTACTCATGTTTCCAATGTATTGGGTACTATCAATCCTGTGAAGGAAATGATTGTTATGGCGCATGAAAAGGGTATCCCTGTTTTGGTAGATGGTGCACAAGCTGTTCCACATATACCGGTGGATGTACAAGATTTGGATGCAGATTTTTATGTGTTTTCCGGTCATAAGGTCTATGGTCCTACCGGCATAGGAGTTTTATACGGCAAAGAAAAATACTTGAATGCCATGCCGCCTTATCAAGGAGGGGGTGAGATGATAGAGAAGGTTAGTTTTGAAAAGACTACTTACAATAGTTTGCCCTTTAAATTTGAAGCGGGCACACCGGATTATATTGGTTCAACCGCACTTGCTGAAGCATTAAGCTATTTAGAAAAATTGGGATTGGAGCAGGTTGCGGCTTATGAGCATGACTTGACTACTTATGCTACGCAGCAACTTGCAGAGATTCCCGGTTTGCGTTTTATAGGAGAAGCTCAGCAGAAAAGTGCAGTTATTTCGTTCTTAGTCAATGATATACATCCTTATGATATAGGTATGTTGTTGGATAAGTTGGGGATAGCGGTACGTACCGGTCATCATTGCGCACAGCCACTGATGGATTATTACGATATTCCGGGAACGGTAAGGGCATCTTTTGCGTTTTATAACACCCATGCGGAGGTGGACAGTCTTGTGGCAGCATTGAAGCGGGTAATCGCCATGCTTTCCTAATTATAAATAGTTATACTTTCAAGAAAATGAGTACGATTAATCAAGAACAAGATATTATTATTGAAGAGTTTGAGCAGTTTGACGATTGGATGGACAAATATGCTTTAATAATTGATATGGGCAATGATTTAGAACCTATTGCCGAGCAATATAAAACCCCTAAAAATATTATAGAAGGCTGTCAGAGTCGAGTTTGGCTCACTGCCGAGCTCAATGGAGATGGTAAGATTATCTTCCAAGCCGAAAGCGATGCTATTTTAGTCAAAGGTATAGTAGCCATGCTTTTACAAATATTATCCAATCGCACGCCGAACGAGATTTTAGAGTCCGACCTCTATTTTATAGAGAAAATAGGATTACAGGAGCACCTATCTCCTACGCGTTCCAATGGACTGTTGGCGATGGTTAAGCAAATGAAGATGTATGCTTTGGCGTATAAGACTTTAGCAGAAAAATAAAATTTTAGTGGGGAGGGTATTCAACTTAGATCACCATATTATGAAATACGGTTTGTACGTCATCATCCTCTTCTATTCTATCCAATAGCTTTTGAACTTGTTCTTGTTGTTCTGCAGACAATTCTTTCATATCATTGGGTATACGTTCAAACTCAGCTGAATGAATATCGTAGCCATTTTCTTCTAAATACTTTTGTATAGAAGAATAAGCAGGGAAATCACCATATAGAACGATATCGCCATCTTCTTCTTCTACCTCATCTACTCCATAATCAATGAGTTCCAATTCTAAATCATCTATGGAGACACCATCTTTAGATGAAATTTTAAATACGCATTTATGATCGAATAGATATTCTAAAGAGCCGGTAGTACCAAGCGAACCACCAAACTTATTGAAATAGCTTCTGACATTAGCAACAGTTCTGGTATGATTGTCGGTAGCAGTCTCCACCACTATCGCTATTCCAAAAGGTCCATAACCTTCATATACAATCTCTTTAAAATCAGCTACATCCTTTTGTGTTGCTTTTTTAATTGCCCTATCCACATTATCCTTGGGCATATTTTCTTTTTTAGCTTGCTGTATCAAAACACGTAAACGTGGATTTGTATCGGCATCAGAACCGCCCTCCTTAGCGGCAATAGTGATTTGTTTACCTAATTTGGTAAATACTTTAGCCATATTGCTCCAACGTTTCATTTTGGTAGCTTTTCTATATTCAAACGCTCTTCCCATGGTGTGTAATTATAATTTTAAATAAAAAATGCACATATCAATAGTGCATACAAAATTAAATAAAAAAAACAAATGTGCCAACTAAATACATAATTGGCACATTCAATTAAAGCTATACTTGTTTAAGCCTTTTTTGCTTTCTGTACAATTGCGCTAAACGCTTCGGGATGATTCATGGCTAAGTCGGCCAACACCTTACGGTTGATTTCGATTCCTGATTTATGCAAAGCACCCATTAGTTTAGAATAGGAATAACCTTCCAAACGAGCTGCTGCATTGATACGTTGAATCCATAGAGAGCGGAAACTACGTTTTTTAACTCGGCGGTCACGATAGGCATAAAGTAAACCTTTTTCCCATGTGTTTTTAGCAACCGTCCACACGTTTTTACGTGCACCAACATACCCTTTGGTTTGTTGTAAAATTCTTTTTCTTCTTTTACGTGAAGCAACGTGATTAACTGATCTTGACATAACAAAAATTTTAATGATTGTCAGCGCTTCCGTTTTGTACTCTTTTTAGGAAGTCTTTAAGCTGAACACTCTGTTTGACTTAGAAAAATGTTTAAAAATTCAATTGAACAAAATTATAAACCAAGCAATTGTCTAACGTTTTTCTCATCACTTTTATGCACTATGCCTGTGTGAGTCAAATTACGTTTTTGCTTTTTAGTCTTTTTGGTCAAAATATGACTTTTAAATGCATGTTTTCTTTTAATTTTACCTGTTCCGGTAAGGGCAAACCTTTTTTTAGCACCGGAGTTAGTTTTAATTTTTGGCATTTTTTATTTGAATTTATATATATGAATAAAATATCTTTTAATTATTTAGTTTTTTTAGGTGCAAGGGTGATAATCATCCTTTTACCTTCCACTTGTGGAATTTGCTCGGGCTTGCCGTAGTCTTCTAACTCTTGTGCAAAACGTGCCAATAGCGCTTCCCCTTGTTCTTTAAAGAGTATGGAACGTCCTCTAAAGAACACATAAGCTTTTACCTTATGACCATCTTTTAGGAATTCCTTGGCATGTTTCAGTTTAAAATTAAAATCATGATCATCGGTTTGTGGACCAAAGCGAATTTCTTTTACAACAACCTTAGTTTGATTAGCTTTACGCTCTTTCTCACGTTTCTTTTGTTGGTACAGAAACTTCTGATAATCAACGACCCTGCATACGGGTGGTTCGGCTGTGGGAGAAATTTCCACTAAATCTAATCCTAAGTCGTCAGCAATGCGCATGGCTTCCTCGTACGAGTAAACACCGGTTTCAATATTATCACCAACCAATCTGACTTCAGATAAGCCTCTGATCTTTTCATTGATACGATGCGGGTCTTCCTTTACGTAAGGTCTTCTTCCCCTGATAATTACTTTCTTACCTATT
>CAYPYZ010000016.1:0-19429 GCA_964414805.1 uncultured Paludibacter sp. | reverse complement strand
TAGTCTTGCAATTGATTTTTATCTTGCGTAAATGCTTGTATAGTTTGTGATTTTTCCTGATAGCTTTCTTTAAAAATTTCTTTACCTAAATTGATGATGTCCCCGCGTACATCCCATTTCTTAGCATCTTCTATTTTGTCACTCGCAAAATCGAGCAGCCGGTTTAATGTCTGTTTTTTCTCTTTATCCGAAAGACTTAAAAACAAATCATCTACAGCTTGTTCCAATATAAAATCTTGATCCAATTCCACCTCATAACCGCCATACACACCTATATCACGGGCAAATGCTCGAATAATGGGTTGGAAAAAACTATCTATGGTACTAACAGAGAAAGCTGAATAATCATGCAATAGGGTAGTTAATAAAACCTTGGCTTTATCCTTTATCTGCTGCGCATTGAGATGATATTTTTTACTCAAATTTTCCCAATAATCGGAGGATTCCGGATTAACAAACAATTGATATAATTGCTCAATAATGCGCGTTTTCATTTCCTCTGTAGCCTTATTGGTAAAAGTCACAGCCAAGATATGTTGATGTGCTTTTGGATTGGGAGAAGCAAATAGTAAATTAAGATATTCGCCTGTGAGTTGGTGTGTTTTTCCTGAGCCTGCAGAAGCTTTATAGATAGTAAGCATAAGGATGATTTTTTAAAATTATCTCTTCCGTCTGAAAAATTCTTTCATTAAATATTCGCATTCAGTTTCTAAAATGCCTCCTACGAGTATAGTCTTGGGATGAATACCTTGGGGTGCAAAACGTAAAAATCCCCTTTTTGTATCTTTTGCACCATATACTATTTTACTAATTTGTGACCATCCCAAAGCACCGGCACACATCACGCAAGGTTCTAAAGTGATATAGATAGTACAATCCGTCAGGTATTTACCACCCAAAAAATCACTACCGGCAGTGATAGCCTGCATCTCCGCATGGGCAGTTACATCATTTAAAGTTTCAGTAAGATTATGACCGCGAGCAATAATTCTATCATTACAAACAAGGACTGCCCCAACAGGTACTTCATCCTTATCAAAAGCTTTTTGGGCTTCTAATAAGGCTTGGCGCATATAGTATTCGTCGTTGTACATCAGGCTTATAGCTTATTCAACATCTTCTTCCACCACCAAGTTATCAATGATGAAATTCTGGCGTTCAGGTGTGTTGTTACCCATATAAAACTCTAAAAGTTCGTTAACGGCATCTTCCTTTTTAAGCGACACCTTATCCAAGCGCATATCCTTACCAATAAAATGCTTAAACTCATCCGGAGAAATTTCACCTAAACCTTTAAATCTGGTGATTTCAGGATTAGTACCCAATTTAGCAATGGCATCTATACGCTCTTCTTCCGAATAGCAATAGATGGTTTCTTTCTTATTACGTACCCTGAAAAGTGGTGTTTGTAGGATATAAACATGACCTTTTTTCACCAAATCAGGGAAGAATTTCAGGAAAAAAGTAATTAAAAGCAAACGTATGTGCATACCATCCACGTCAGCGTCAGTAGCCACTATCACTTTATTATAGCGCAAACCATCCAAGCCTTCTTCAATATTCAGGGCAGCTTGTAGCAGATTAAACTCCTCATTTTCATACACCACTTTTTTGGTTTTGCTATGGGTATTCATGGGTTTTCCACGCAAGCTAAACACCGCTTGTGTATTCACATCTCGGCTTTTGGTAATAGACCCACTGGCAGAATCACCCTCAGTAATAAATATGCTGGTTGCTTCAATATCACCCTTAGGATCGTTATAATGAATACGACAATCGCGTAATTTCTTATTATGCAAATTGGCTTTTTTTGCCCTTTCTCTTGCAATTTTGGTAACACCGGCAATAGCTTTACGCTCTTTTTCAGAGTCTTGTATCTTTTGCATCATGGTATTAGAAGTCTCTAAATTACGATGCAAAAAATTATCTAATTCTTTTTTTAGAAAATCTGAAATATGTTTATTGATGGTAACCCCATCTTTTGCCATATCGCGTGAACCAAGCTTGGTCTTGGTTTGCGATTCAAAAACCGGTTCTTCCACACTGATTGCCACAGCTGCAACTATACCATTGCGTATGTCAACCAACTCCATATTCTTATTAAAAAACTCCCTGATAGTCCGCCCCACAGCCTCCCGAAAAGCGCTCTGATGCGTTCCGCCTTGGGTAGTATGCTGCCCATTTACGAAAGAATAATACTCCTCCCCATATTGATTGGTATGCGTAAAAGCCACTTCAATATCTTCTCCTTTCAGATGGATAATGGGATAGAGCGTTTCGGAAGTAATGTTCTCATTGAGCAAATCCAACAAGCCATTTTTAGAACTGATTTTTTGGCCATTGAAGTTAAAGGTCAGACCGGTATTGAGATAGGCATAATTCTTAAGCATAGTCTCAATAAACTCCTCATTGTATTTAAACTTCTCGAAAAGTGTATCATCAGGTTCAAAATAAACATAAGTACCCCTGGCGGTCTTTTTATCTTCCTGTATTTCAAAATCTGTGGTCAGCTTCCCCTTCTCAAATTCAGCGCGTCTGGTCTGACCATCGCGGAAACTTTGCACGATAAATTTATTCGAAAGCGCATTGACAGCTTTAGAGCCCACGCCGTTCAAACCAACAGATTTTTTAAAAGCTTTGGAGTCGTATTTTCCACCTGTATTCATGATGGATACAGCATCCACCATTTTCCCTAAAGGAATACCGCGACCATAATCCCTCACTTCTACATAATTGTCGTGCACATTAACATCCACTTGTTTACCTTCGCCCATGCGAAATTCATCCACACAATTATCCAACACCTCCTTCAACAGCACATAAATACCATCATCAGTATGCGTACCATCGCCCAATTTGCCAATATACATACCCGGCCGGCGGCGCACATGCTCCAACCCCTCTAAGGTGATTATGTTGCTGTCAGTATATTCAACCTGATTCATCCCGTTTGTTTCACTCATTGTAGTAATTAAGAAATTTCAGTTTTAATGTTTAAAATTATAAATAAAATAGTCATCAATGCAATAGCATCGCTATTGAGCAATCCAAGATTCCGGGTTTAAGATAGTCTTTTCTTTCCATATCTGAAAAAATAACTCCGTTTTATTGTCCTGATTGCCGTCAGTATATATCCTGCCAATTTTTTGTTTAGCACTAACTTTCTCTCCTACCCGCACATAAATATCAGTCAGGTTGGCATATACAGTACGGTATTGCCCATGCTGGATAATCACGCCATTATTACTACCCGGCACAGAAAACCTTTGTGTTACCACGCCCTCAAACACCGACCGAGCGTCCGTTTTCAAAGGTGTCTGTATATAAATACCTTTATTATTAGTTGTAACATATTGCAAAGTTGGATGGGGCTGTATACCAAATTTTCCACTAATAAAACCCCTTTCCACCGGCCAAAGCAATTTACCGGCATTCGCAGCAAAGTTCCCCGAAATCATCTGCTCCTCTTTAGTCAAAGCATACAGACCGGTTGCAGGCTCTTTATCACCACCCTCTTTCTTTCGCTTCTCCTCGGCTTTTCTTATCTCTTCGGCAATCAAAGCTTCAATTTTCTTATTCAAATTATTCGCAATTTGTTGTTGCTTTTTTAAATCTGCCTGTAAGTTTTTTTCCTTCTTTTTTAAATCTGCATAAGTAGAGTTTTCCTTTTTCTTATCAACTAACAACTTATCTTGCTCAGCACTTTTCTGCTTCTTCACATTTTCTTGCTTCTGTTGATTAGTAGCTAATTCCTTAGATTTTTGCTCTATCTCTTTTTTAGTTTCTTCTATTTTTTCAATCTGATGTTTTCTATAGGCCGTGTATTCTTGCATATAACGCATCCTTCTAAACATCTGATCAAAGGTTTCGGCAGAGAATAAAAACATGATTTTCGAATTGACATCCCGATTGATATAAGCTTCTCTAACCATTTTAGCATAATCGTTTCTGTATATCTCCAACTCAGATTCTAACTTTTTCGTCTCAGCCCGAAGCCTGTTCATTTCCCTATTCAAAGCATTGATTTCTCTGTCAATAGTATTGATAAGATTAGTCCTTTCCTTAATACTCCTATTGATAATCACCAATTTATTCAAGGAAGATTCTTGGGTTTTCTTAGTCTGTTTCAACACCTTATTGGTAGTCTCCAATTGTTGCAAAGCACGTTTGCGCTGCTCCTCCAATTCCTTGATAGTCTGACCAACAACCGAAGAAACCGCAAGCAAGCAAGTAAACAATATGATTAAGAGTCTGCGCATATACTTATTTAATCAATGATTCTATACTACCCTTTTTATATAAATTAGTATTGATATAAGGAATATCCACTTGGGTATCAAATTCTATCTGACTGATATTCAGACCCAGCGTATAAATTTTACTTTTCCTATCAACACTAAAATCGATTGTATTGGGGAAAAACACCTGATTTGAAAGTTTAAAATTATCATAATCAGCTTTAAAAACCTCCGGTCTCGTTGTCGATTTTATCTCGATTTGCTTAATTCTATGCGCTTCATTCAATGTAAATTCTTGCAACAAAGCAGTACTTACATATTGTAAAGTCTTTTCCTGCTGCACTTGTACAGCTTTCGCAACAGGCGATTTTTTTGTATTGGAAGTTTGCAAATGAAATAATTTATTGGTCAATAGAGACTCACAAATTTTATAATCAATCTCCATATCCAAAGCATCTTCAAAAATCTCATAATCAGTCTGATAGATGGTACTTCTCACTTTATCAACTACTATAATTTCTTTAGGTGTGAGTTTAGCGAAGAACATCTCGATGCCAAGGAAGGGCTTGACCGAGACATAGATAGCTGAATCTTTTATCACCTGACAAGTGGCGGCACTACTTACATTACCAAGCTGGCTGATAAAGTTAGTGTTCACACTCATTTTTTTAATATGGATAGTGCGATATGAAGGTTCAGCTTGCTGAATTTCTTTCACTAATTGATTGCTTGATATGGATAATTTCTCAATCGATTCTACCGCTACTTGCTTGGTTTTACAGCCATGTATCAGCACTAAAACAAGCAAAACAAATACTATATATCGTAGTTTATGCATAATTATTCACCTTGTGTTTTATTGATTATTTTCATTTTCAATGCCTCTGGCTGATAACCGGAATCATAAGCCTTCTGCCATATTTCTATTGCTTTTGCATGATGTTCTTCCCCCGACATCCAAAGTATATCCCCATAATGATCTAAGATAACACCTCGACTTTCCTCCTCTTTAAGATTGTCAACCGCCCTTTCTATATAGAATTTTGCTAAAGAATAATTCCCTTGCATATAAAAAATCCATGCATAAGTATCCAAATATGTGCTGTTCTTAGGCTCTTTCTCAACAGTTTTAGAACTCATTCTTTCCGCTTTTTGCAAATCTACATTTTGCAAGGATAAATAATAGGCATAATTATTCAAAACTGGCACATTATCAGCATTGTATTTTAAAGACTCATCATATGCTTGAAAAGCCAATCTTGATTCTTCAAGCTCCATATACACATCTCCTAAGTGCATACATATATCACTTTTCAACGAAGGATTATCCTCATCGTTGAAGGTCTCAATAGCAGTGAGATAAGTCATCTTTGCATTTAAATAATCAGACAAAACAATTTCTGCCAAGCCTTTATATAAATAAAAAACCAACTCATCTCCGGCTAATTCAATGGCTTCAATTGTAGTATTGATAACTTCATGATAGTCTCTTAATGTAAAATGAATTTGAATAATATCCAACCAAGTTTGCCGGTTTTCATTATTGATACTCAACATGGATTCATAGACTTGCAAAGCCTCTTTTTCCTTGCCTATATATTCTAAAAATGCAGCATAATAACCATGTACAGCCTCCTCCAAAGGATAATAATTTATCAATATTTGAAATAAATCTTCCGTATCGTCAATATTAGCCTTAGCTTTTAAAATAGATTCCAAATGCTTACGCAAAATTTCTAATTTAGTATCTAAATCCAATTGACCATTTTTGAGAGCTATTATCATGTATTGCAAGGACTCATCCTTATTATCAATCGCTTTATAGTACTCAGATAAAGAAACATAAACATAGGGATTACCGGGTTCATCTGTAACTACTTCTTGATAAGTTTCCAAAGCCTCTACCAATTTACCTTGCTGTGACAATAAATCACCCTTTAAGACTTTGTACTTATTTTCCTTAGGGAATTTAGCAATGATTTTATCTAATTCTTGTATAGCCTTTTTAGGTTTATCTTCGTGAATGTATAAGGATATTTTTTCAAAAACTATTTTCTCATTCACACCAGTAATTTTCTCCAATTTATCATACAATCCTATTGCCTTATCAATTTGATTATTCTCTTTATACAGATGGATAAGCATGTAATAAGACTGTTCCCTTTCGGGATATTTTGCAAGCAAATGTTCACCAATATCGATAGCACCCTCATGATTTTCCATTCCCATATACATAAACATAAGTTGCATATTATACCACCAATTATCGGGGTCCTGCTTAAGTGCCTGCTCCATCATGCCAATAGCAGTATTTGATTCGCCTAAGCTAAATTTAATGCCTGCAAGTTCGGCATTAAGTCCTGCGTCGGTGGAGTCTACGGCATAAGATTTTAGAAAAGCTTCATGCGCTTGGTCGTATTCAAACTCCTCTTTAAACTTGATTCCTTCATAGTAGTTAAACAAAAACTCGTGCCTGTCTTCTTCGGTAAGTTGAGCAAGGCCGGTTGACTTAAAGGCTACTTGTTTGGTTGATTGACATGCAAACAAACTTACAAGCAATATGTATATAATAATTTTTAGATGTTTCACTTTATAATTTTAAATGTCTTACACACCTGTATGGCCAAAACCACCGGCTCCTCTTTCAGAATCTGCTAATTTATCTCTTTCTATCCATTCAGCACGTTCGTGAGCGGCAATCACCATTTGTGCAATTCTTTCCCCATTCTCCACAGTAAATACTGCATCAGACAGGTTGATAAGTATCACGCCAATTTCTCCTCTATAATCTGCGTCTATAGTGCCCGGAGAATTAAGTACTGTAATACCTTTTTTTAGTGCTAAACCACTTCTTGGTCGCACTTGTGCCTCATAGCCAACCGGTAGTTCGATGTATAAACCTGTAGGTATCAATCGCCTTTCCATAGGTTTGAGAATGATAGGCTCTGTCAGGTTCGCACGCAAATCCACTCCTGCCGAATGTGCTGTAGCATATTCAGGGAGTGCATGTTGAGAAAGATTGATGATTTTAATTTCCATAAAATAAGCCGCTTGGGAGATAAGAACGGTATCATAAACCGATATTTAGCCAAAATCTTTTATTTAACTGACAAAAATACAATTTTTCATTGGAAACTATGTATTTTTTTGTTTAGAAATACTTAATTTGTTTAATTAAGGAAATTTTTCTTTAATCATTTATTGTTGCTAAATAAATTTATCGTATTTTTGTCCGTCGAAAAATGTGTTGTTCAGATTTTTAAGAGAGAGAATTAAAGTTTATATAATCAATTTATTTATTAGCAAATGACAAATTTGGATTTAAGCAAGTATGGTATTTCAGGCAATTTTGAAATCGTACACAATCCTACTTACGAACAATTGTTTCAGGACGAAATGGATCCTAACAATGAAGGTTTTGAAAGAGGTGTTTTAACTGATACAGGTGCTGTTGCGGTTGACACCGGTGTGTTTACAGGTCGTTCTCCCAAGGACAAATTCATCGTTTTAGACGATACTACAAGAGATACAATGTGGTGGGATGGCACTATCAATAAGCCAACTACTCCTGAAGTATTTGATGCATGTAAAGATTTGGTTACCAAGCAGCTTTCCGGTGCTAAGAAAGTATATGTAGTGGATACTTTTTGCGGCACCAATAAAGATACACGTATGAAAGTACGCTTTATTATGGAGGTTGCATGGCAAGCTCACTTCGTTACGAATATGTTTATCCGTCCTTCTCATTATGAGTTGGCTCATTACGGAGAACCTGATTTTGTCACATTGAATGGTTCAAAAATCACTAACCCTAATTGGAAAGAGCAAGGTTTACATTCTGAAAACTTTACTTTATTTGATTTAACTCGCAGAATGCAAGTGATTGGCGGTACTTGGTATGGTGGTGAAATGAAGAAAGGTATCTTTGCATTGATGAACTATTTCTTACCATTGCAAGGTGTTGCTTCTATGCACTGCTCCGCTAACGTAGGTGAAGATGGTGATGTAGCTGTGTTCTTCGGTCTTTCAGGAACAGGTAAAACTACCTTATCCGCTGACCCAAAACGCTATTTGATTGGTGATGACGAGCATGGTTGGGACGACCACGGTGTATTTAACTACGAAGGTGGTTGCTATGCCAAGGTTATCGATCTTGAAAAAGATAAAGAACCTGATATCTGGAGAGCTATTCGTCGCAATGCCCTTTTAGAAAACGTAACTGTAAACGAAGATGGTTCTTTGGATTATACCAAAGAAGCTTCCAAGACAGAAAATACGCGCGTTTCTTATCCTATCTATCATATCAGTAAAATTGTATTGCCTTCACGTGCCGGTCATGCGAAAAAAATCATTTACTTATCAGCTGATGCTTTTGGTGTATTGCCTCCGGTATCTATCTTGGATGAGCAATCTGCACAATACCACTTCTTATGTGGTTATACTTCAAAATTAGCCGGTACTGAGCGCGGAATTACTGAACCTCAAATGTCATTCTCACCTGCATTTGGTGAAGCTTTCTTGACGTTGCATCCAACTACTTATGCTTCTGCATTAGCAGAAAAAATGAAAGAGCATGATGCTAAGGCTTATTTGGTAAATACCGGTTGGAATGGTACAGGTAATCGTATTTCTTTGAAAGATACACGTGCTATCATCGATGCTATCATTGAAGGAACAATTGAAGATGCAGAAACTTTCCACGTTCCTATTTTGAACTTATATGCTCCTAAGGCTTTGAATAATGTATCTGAAGGTATTCTTGACCCACGTGATACTTATCCAACTCCAGCAGATTGGGAAGTGAAAGCCAAACAATTGGCAGCAAAATATATAGAGAACTTTGAACAATATTGTGATAACGAAGCAGCTGTTGCATTAAAAGCTTCCGGACCACAATTATAAGTTGATATATTGAGGATACCCTTAGGTGTCTAAAAAGATTTGTGTGAAAGGCAAGTCGTCTGATTTTAAAACTCAGGCGACTTGTTTTTATATAGGTGTTTTATAAATCTTCAAAAACTAATTTTGCACGGCAACTTGTCTTGTCGCTACTCCTCAATTCAAAAAGATAAGTGTCTTTCTCGGAAGCTGTTTGCATAAAGAGTTGTATGCTGTTCCCAAATAGTATTTCACTCATAAAATTAATATCGAAACGCTTAATTTTCTTAGTACTATATTGATCAGGAGAAAAACAATTGCTGATCCACTCCACATAACGCATGGTATTCACATGGCGATTGAAATCTATATGGCTGTACTTAGCAGTGAAATCATCCTTCAATTCGCCCTCCACCAATTTCAATTTAGCCGGTGGAGCCATAGGGGTTTTATCTCCTTGCTCAAATTGTAAAAGATTTTCAAATTGCGATAAGTCTTGCGGTCGGCGGGTGTCGAAATCTATCATTGCCCAAACCGACGTACCATAACCTAAGGTTTGATCATGCTTATCTTTGATATGAAAATTACGTGTGGTACTCAAAATTTTAATATCTTCTATCCAAGTTTCTATACGTACTTCTTCGTACTGTTTAGGAAAACTATCCATTTCAATGGCTAAGCGCAAGAGTACCCAAGTATTATTACCCGTATTCATTTGGCGCATGCCAAAGCCATTTTCTTCAGCATTATTCCCTGCTGCGGTCATCAATAGGGCTGTCAGCGATGATAAGGTGATTTGTAGATTAAAGTCAACAGCCTGCGGTGAGACATCAAATGTATAGGTTTTTTTCAAAGAGGAAGATATTTTTGTCATCATCTAAAACTTATATTCATTTAAGAAATTAAAAATACAAAAGGCACAGTTTGCATAAAAATCAAAGCTGTGCCTTTTAAAAATTATGCTGCGATATTATTCGACTATCCTTGCTCCATCGCCTATTTCAGCAATATAAAAATCAGGTTTAATACCTATACGCTTCTCATAAGAAGCACCTACTTCCGCAATAAAGGTATCAATGGCTTCATCTTTTACTAAAGAAACGGTACAGCCTCCAAATCCACCACCCGTCATGCGCGAACCGATTACACCATCAATTCTCCAAGCTTCTTCTGCCATGCAATCAAGCTCAGGACCAGTCACTTCGTAATCATCACGCAAGGAAACGTGAGAAGCATTCATCAGTTGACCAAACAGCTCTAAATTACCGGCTTTCAATGCTGCAACGGCATCGGTAGTGCGCTGCACTTCACCTACTACGTGGCGGGCACGCATATGTGCAACAGGGTCGGTGATAGCTGATTCAATGGCTTGGAAATCGGCCTCCGTAAGTTCCGCTAAGAATTTTACCGGACGGACAGTATTGAGCTGCTCAACAGCTTTCTTACATTCGGCAACGCGTTGGTTATAAGCCCCTGAATCCAATTTATGTGGGGAATGCGTATTGGAAATAACTATCTTAACGCCTTCCAATTTCACAGGTACTAATTCAAATTCTAAAGAGGTAGTATCTAAATAAATAGCATGATCTTTAGCGCCATTGGCAGAAACGAATTGGTCCATAATACCACAATTAACCAAGGCAAATTCATGTTCTGCTTTTTGACCTATCAAAGCTAAATCAGTGCGATTAAAACCGGTTTGCATCTGGTCATTTAAAGCAAATGCCGTCACCACTTCCAAAGCTGCCGAAGAAGATAAACCCGCACCATTAGGTACATTACCCCAAATCAAAATATCATATCCGGTGGAGAAAGTCTTGCCCCTTTTAATAAATTGAGCCATCACTCCCAAAGGATAATTTACCCAAGAATTTTCTAAACGGGTAGTTAATTGATCGAAATTCAGACTAATAATCTCAGGCTGATTCAAGGATTTAAAATTCATCACTTGCTTATCATTTTCGGCAATCAATAAATTAGTACCAAAACTTAAAGCACATGGGAACACCGGACCACCATTATAATCGGTATGTTCACCAATTAAATTCACACGACCGGGTGAAAAATAAATAGCCTCCGCAGGCTTGCCATAAGTAGCTTCAAAAGCTGTTTTTAATTCTTGTGTTGTCATATAGTTAATTTGAATTTTTAAAGTTCCGCAAATTAGTCAATTTAATATTAGGGAAATATAACAAATGGGTATTTTTATAGCACTCTTGAATAAATCACCTCAAAAATAGTATAATTTCTAAAGATAAACAGTTTATTTGATTAAAATTCACATCTTAAGCCATGGCTAAAGTGAAAATGCTTAATGTGATATCCTTGGTTGCCAACAATGCCTGCATACAAGCCTCTAAAGTTGAACCGGTTGTAAGCACATCATCCACAAGCAATACATGTTTATTCTTGAAAACATCCACATCCTTTAATGCAAATACTCCCTGCGTATTTTCATAACGTTCAAAAACGGACTTTCTTGTTTGGGTGACCGTTTCCTTAATCCTGATTAAATGAAGGTTATCTATGGGCTTATCCATGGCAGCCGCCAAACCCATGGCTATCCAATTGCTTTGATTATATCCCCTTTTTTGTTCCTTTTTAGGATGTAAAGGCACCGGAATAATCAAATCTATAGTGGCAAAATCCACACTTTCAAGCAAGTCCATACCGGCAATTTTCCCCAATACTTGCCCCACTTCCTTATTCCCCCTGTATTTTAATTCATGCAAAAGGGTTTGAAAAGGCGAACCTTTATAGAAATAAAAATAGGAAGTCCCACGATAAACAGGCACTTTTCCCCAGAATCTCTGTTCTACAGTATTGTCCTTTTCAAGATGAAAATTGGTTTTGGGAATTTCGTGCAAACATTTCAAACAAATGATTTGCTCGCTACGGATAAGGGTTTGCTCACAAATGATACAATGATTTGGATACACCAAATCTACGAAAGGTTCAAACAGTTTCATAGTATAGTACTTAGTCTAAGGGCTGTCTCAAAAAAAAAATCGATACAGCGATTTAAGGTATTTTATAGGTTTAAAATTTTTGGTAAAAATATAATTAATCCAATGCTGGCTGCAATGATGGCAGTAATCAGCACTGCTCCTGCAGCTATATCTTTCGCCTTCCCTGCCAAATCGTGACACTCAGGTGACACTAAGTCCACTATATTTTCAATGGCAGTATTAATCATTTCGGCAGTAATAACTAAGGCAAAACACAGTAAACACAACAGCCATTCAAATAAGTTTATATGCAATATCCATCCAAATATTACCACTAATACAGCAATTATCAGATGGATATGCATGTTTTTTTCAGAGAGAAAAACTAATTTTATTCCCTTGAAAGCATTCTTAAAACTATTGAATAAGCGTTTCATTTTAAGCTTTTACGCGACCCATATAAGAGCCATCGCGTGTATCAATTTCAATGGTTTCTCCTGTTTCGATAAATAGGGGGACACGCACTTCAGCGCCGGATTCCACAGTGGCAGGTTTTAAGGCATTTGTAGCGGTATCACCTCTCAAACCGGGTTCGGTATAGGTTACAGCCATTTGTACTTTCACGGGCATTTCTGCATACAAAACAGTATCGGTGGAAGCATCAGAAACCACATCCAAACTCATTCCTTCCAATAAGAAATCCACACCGGTAATCAAATCTTTAGCAATAGGATGTTGGTCAAAAGTATCTTGATTCATGAAAATATAATCTTCCCCTTCTTGATATAAGTACTGGTATTGACGGCGTTCTACACGAACATCTTCCAATTTTTCACCAATATTAAAACGGCGTTCCAAAACGGCACCACTTACCACATCCTTAATTTTTGTACGCATAAAGGTATTTCCTTTGCCGGGTTTTACGTGCAGAAACTCCACTACAACAAATATCTTCCCGTCTAAACGAAAACATGTTCCGTTTTTAATGTCTTGTGCATTAATCATATTTTTAATTTTTGTGATTACTTAAAATCTGTAATTTTTATTGATACGACAAAAATAATAAAAAAACGGAACAAAGGAAACTTTTGAAATTCTAAAGTGTTAGCTTTGCAGTATCTCCATTACTATCAATGAAAATTAAACTTTAAACTTTAAAGATATGTCACAAGAATTAAACAAATACAGCAAACATATTACACAAGATCCCTCTCAACCGGCAGCCCAAGCGATGTTGCATGCTATCGGTCTGACCGATGAAGATTTAACAAAACCACAAGTGGGCATTGTCAGTTCGGGCTGGGACGGCAATCCATGCAATATGCACTTGAATCAGTTTGCTGATAGGGTGAAATTTCATGTCAATCAATCCGGTTTAGTAGGCTTAAATTTCTTTACTATTGGCGTAAGCGATGGTATTTCAATGGGAACTTCCGGCATGCGGTATTCCTTGGTTTCGCGTGAAGTGATTGCCGATTCGATAGAAACCAATGCGGGTGCTGAATGGTATGATGCCTTAATTGCGTTGGTAGGTTGTGATAAAAATATGCCCGGTGCAGCCATCGGTTTATCGCGTTTAAACCGGCCTTCTTTAATTATATACGGCGGTACCATTGATGCCGGTGAGTATGAAGGTGAAAAATTGGATGTGGTTTCTGCTTTTGAGGCACTTGGACAAAAAGTAGCCGGTATTATTTCAGAGGAAACTTATAAAAATATCATTGAAAATGCTTGTCCGGGTGAAGGTGCCTGCGGCGGTATGTACACAGCCAATACCATGGCATCGGCCTTGGAAGCCTTGGGAATGAGTTTGCCTTATACCTCTTCCAATCCTGCTAACAGCAAAGAAAAGCGTGCTGAAATGGCACAGGCTGCCGCAGCCATTAGGGTGTTATTGGAAAAGGATATCAAGCCTAAGGACATCATGACAAAAAAAGCTTTCGAGAATGCCATACGTTTGGTGATAGTGGTTGGCGGTTCAACAAATGCGGTAATGCACTTGATAGCCATGGCGAAAGCTGCGAATGTGGATATCAGCTTGGATGATTTTATCCGCCTTGGCGAAATCACTCCTATGTTAGCCGATTTTCGTCCAAGTGGTAAGTATGTAATGGAAGATTTACAGGAGCAAGGAGGTATTCCTGCCGTATTGAAGTTTATGCTTGAAAATGGCATGTTGCATGGCGACTGCATGACCGTTACCGGAAAAACCATGGCGGAAAACTTAGCCACATTACCGAGTTTAAAAGCCGGACAGGAAATCATTCATAGCTTGGATAATCCCATCAAGAAAGACAGTCATATACGTATCCTATTTGGAAATCTTTCTACGGAAGGAGCAGTTGCAAAAATTACCGGCAAGGAAGGGGAATTTTTCGAAGGCCCTGCGAAAGTGTTTGATACGGAGCAAGATGCCATCGATGCGATGTTACAGCGTAAAATTGAAAAAGGTGATGTAGTGGTGATTCGTTATGTAGGTCCCAAGGGCGGTCCGGGTATGCCTGAAATGCTTAAACCAACTTCTACTTTGATAGGGGCGGGTTTGGGGACAGATGTAGCCTTAATCACCGATGGTCGATTCTCAGGCGGTTCTCATGGGTTTGTCATCGGGCATGTTAGTCCTGAAGCGCAAGTTGGCGGCAATATAGCCTTAGTAGAAAACGGAGATATCATCCGCATCGATGCTGTTAAAAACACCATGGATATATTGATTTCAGAAATGGATTTACAAGATAGAAAAGCAAAATGGATTGCTCCTCCCTTGAAGTCAAGTCGCGGTGTATTATATAAATATGCTAAAACAGTTTCTTCAGCTTCAGAAGGCTGTGTGACAGATGAATTTTGAAAAATTCAAAGGAAAAACAAGAATGAAATAGAGATAAAAACGGAATGATTATGCATCATTCCGTTTTTGTACATTATAAAATATCTTCATCGGATTAGCCAAAATCTTGGTGAAGCCTTTTACATCATCAGCACTCCACGCTTTATTGATTTCGCCATATTCGCCAAAGTCGGTTTTCATAAGGTCGTACGGACTCTCAACGCCCACTAAAGTATAGCTTAACGGACGCAAATTGATGATTACATCACCGGTAACATTGACCTGAGTACTTTCCAAAAACTGCTCAATATCACGCATCACAGGCTCCAAGTATTGGGCTTCATGCAAAAACATACCATACCAGTTTCCTAATTGATCTTTCCAATATTGTTGCCATTTGGTCAGAGTATGTTTCTCCAACATTTTATGTGCATTGATGATGAGAATAGGCGCTGCGGCTTCAAAACCAACCCGTCCTTTAATGCCTATGATTGTATCGCCTATGTGCATATCGCGACCAATACCGTATTGATTAGCAATAGCTTCCAATTGATTAATCAAATTGACTTTATTGCTATCTTTTTTTCCATTAATAGCAGTAATTTCTCCCTTTTCAAAACTGATAGTCAGGGTTTGTTCTTCAGTGGCTGTAATTTGACTTGGATAAGCCTCTTCAGGCAAAGTTTGCTCAGATTTTAAAGTCTCCTTACCCCCTATACTGGTTCCCCAAAGCCCTTTATTGATGGAGTATTCCATCTTGGTAAAGTCGGCTTCATAACCATGGTTTTTAAGGTAATTAATTTCGTATTCACGAGTCAAAACCATATCCCTTGTAGGAGTCAGAATTTTAATGTCTGGTGCTAACACATCGAAAGTTAAATCAAAACGCACTTGATCGTTTCCCGCTCCTGTACTGCCATGCGCTACATAATCAGCTTGAATTTCTTTAGCATAATTGATAATAGCAATGGCTTGAAAAATACGTTCAGAGCTTACCGAAATAGGATAAGTGCCATTACGTAAGACATTTCCAAATATCATATACTTGATACTTTTTTCGTAATACTCTTGCGTAACATCTATGGTAGAATGCGTTTTTGCACCTAAACGATAAGCATTTTTCTCAATGGTTTTCAGTTCCTCTTCGCTGAATCCACCTGTATTTGCAACAGCTGTATGAACTTCATAATTTTTTTCTTGTGATAAATACATGGCACAAAAGGAAGTATCTAACCCCCCGGAAAATGCTAATAATACTTTTTCTTTCATATGGATAGAATATATTGATGAAAATAATTTTAATTAATTACCTATAATTTAACTGCCAAATTACTGCAATAGCTATTCAAAGCGTTTCAGAAATGTTCAAAAAGAGCGCAGTAGTTGGCAATTATGAGTTACCATCTTTTGCATCTTTCTTAGGGTCATACAGCATACCCGTACACAAGCACATTTTACGATTTGTGCGTAGCAAAATATCATAATTGACACAGCCTTTGCAGCCATCCCAGAAAGCATCATCGTCTGTCAGCTCAGCAAAAACAACCGGACGATAACCCAATTCCGTATTGATTTTCATGACGGCAGCACTGGTGGTCAGACCTATAATTTTAGCATCAGGAAACATGGTTCTTGACAAATTAAAAGCTCTGGTTTTAATACGCTTTGCCAAGCCATGACCTCTGTAAGACTCCACGACTATCAACCCGGAGTTAGCCACGAATTGCTTGTTTGCCCAACTTTCTATATAGCAAAATCCGGCAAATTGATCACCATCTAAAGCGATGATAGCCTTGCCTTCTTTCATTTTTTCAGCTATATATTCAGGCGAACGGCGGGCGATACCGGTACCCCGCTTAGTAGCTGAATCAGCTATGGTATCCAAAATTATATCTACATAACCTAAATGACTTTCATTGGCTATGATCACTTGTATATTGTCTTTTTTTACCTTTTCCACAACCTATGCAAATTAACAAAACAACAATTTTACCTTTTGCACCCCTATTTATATTCAAAAATAACACGCATCAATGATGCAATTCGCTCTTTACTTATTCCATCTCTTGGAATAATTAGGATAGTATCGTCACCCGCAATAGTGCCTAATACCTCTTTAGAACCTGAGTTATCAATATCCCACGCAATGGCAGAAGCATAACCCGGCTTGGTTTTCATCACTGCCAAATTACCGGAAAACTCTAAACTCAGCACAGCCTTATGAGAGCTATGCCTATTCAGTAGTCCTTGCGGAGTGACAGTCTGAGTAACAGCAGGCAATACATACTTATATCTCCCGTTGAGAAGCGGAATTTTTGAAACCTTCAACTGCTTCAAGTCGCGCGAAAGTGTAGCCTGCGTAACGAAAATATCATTTTCGTTTAACAAAACTAACAGTTCATCTTGGTTAGAAACTACCGTCGAACGTAGAAGTTCCGTTATAACTTTCAAACGATGTTTTTTATTTTTCATAAAATTGCTTATTGTATAAATACAAGATAAATGTATAATTATAACAAAACAGCTGCAAATATACAGCATTTTATTGTATAAACAAGCATTTAGATGTATAATGTTACAATTTTTTAATAGTATCAATCTGTAAATCGTAAGTTTTTGGGAATGATTGAATGGAAACTACCTCTTATTGGCCACAATGGATTTAATTTATTATTTGCTTACAAGATATATCAAAAGAATATATTTTTTTTGTAAAATTCTAAAATATCTACCATGAAGTCTAAATTGATACTATTCTTATTTGCAGCATATTCATCATCTTTATTAGCGCAAAGCATCGACTACATCAAAGCTAATCGTCAACAATATATTTGGGGAGAGGGTTCGGGAGAAACTAAACGGGAGGCCGAACGACATGCTTTAGCTGAAATTATCAGCCAAATTTCTACGCAAGTGGAAAGTAGTTTTGAAAAAGTTATTCAAGATGAAGGAACAAAATACACTAAAAAAGTAAAGGAAGTACTTAAAACTTATTCCAATGTTACCCTGACAAACACCGAATGCATAGATATAGAGAATGAACCGGATGCTAAGGTGTTCCTATTTATGGAAAGAGCAGAAGTGCATAAGGTTTTTGAATCTCGTAAAAATAAAATCATCGCCTTTGCACAGGAAGGTGAACAAGCTTTGAAACGTTTACAAATTGCTGATGCATTAAGAAATTTTTACTGGGCACAAACGCTCTTGCGTAGCCATCCCGATAATAATTCAATTCAGATGACTGCCGTTGATGGAAATGAGGTATTGCTGATGCCCTGGTTGAGTGCACAAATCAATGCGGTTTTTAGTCATCTAACTATCAATATAGCAGATAAAGAAAAAAAAGGCAATTATGTAGGATACATACTCCATTTACTCTATGATAACCAACCGGTTAAGAACTTAGATTATACATTTTGGTCGGGACAAAATTGGACGAATATCTACAGTGCCAAAGATGGATTGGGCTATGCAGAACTTACTTCCATCAATGAAACCGATGAGTTGAAATTGAAAATCGAATATGCTTTTGAAGGAGAATCAGCTATAGATATCGAATTGCGTGATGTGATGGAAAGATTACCGCAAATACCTTATCGTAATGCTTATTTGACTGCAAACCACTCAAAAAGCAATGAAACCACATCAGCTGTAGCTGCTGAAGTTTCGACTGTAGGCGGACTTGAAACCAAAGCAGTAGCTAATATGGCTGAAAATCTTGCAGTACTTAGCAATACAACCGCTCAAGAAGCAGTATTAAATAAGGTGCTGACTGCGATTGCCAACAATCGGATTGTCAGCTACAATCGTCTTTCAAAAGAGCAGTACCTACGTAATTTACAGCATAGTTTTAAAAGCAACGAATTCATCAATATACGTTTTGCCGACAATAATGTGGTTAAATCCGGCAAAGGAGATGAGGTTTACGGCATACAAATCAAACAAGATTATTTCTCCACCAATTATGGCGATACCGGTTATCTGTTCTTATTGATCGACATGACCGACTCCATTTCGCCCACCATTCACATACGTACGTGGCAACCCGAAAAAAATCCGGATGGCAGCATCTATGGCGTGGGGGATTTTTAAAATCGCAAACTTGCTATTCTCATAATTCTGTGTAAATTTGCAGTGCGATTGCAAATTTACACTAAAAAGGATAAAATCATGATTTACAGACAGATTGAGAAAGTACTTTTAAAACTTTTGGACAAGTTTCCAGCTGTATCAGTTACGGGGCCCAGACAATCAGGTAAAACAACCTTAGTCAAAAACTTGGGATTAGATTATAATTATATCTCCCTTGAAAATATTGATACCCGCACTTTTGCAACAGAAGACCCCCGTGGGTTCTTGAATGCAGCAGGCGAAAAATTCATTTTGGATGAAGTGCAATATGTCCCTGAACTGTTTTCATATTTACAGGAGGTTTTGGATAATAGCAAACAAAATGGCAAGGTAATATTGTTAGGTTCCCAAAGTTTTTTGATGAATCAGCATATCTCTCAAAGTTTGGCAGGCAGGGTAGCCATGTTAAA
>CAYPYZ010000015.1:0-20055 GCA_964414805.1 uncultured Paludibacter sp. | reverse complement strand
CAAACTCCTAATCGTGATAATTGTCAATATTGTGACTTTAAAAATATTTGTAATAGGTGAAAATTTTTGAGTATTCCAATTTTAAATATTTTCTTTGTGGCTTGTTTTGTCGATTTTGACAAAAAAAATGAATTTTTATATACAATACAATGGCAAAATTAGTAGGTTCTATAGTTGTTGACATAGAAAAATGTAAGGGTTGTGATTTGTGCGTTGTTGCTTGTCCAACAGATGTAATAGCTTTATCTTCAGATGCAAATGCTAAAGGGTATAATTTTGCATATATGATCCATCCGGATGCTTGTAATGGTTGCTCCGCTTGTGCAGAAGTTTGTCCAGAGACCTGCATCACCGTTTATAGAGTTAGAATATAATAAATAATAACAAATATATGAAGTTAGAGAAAGAGGAAGTTTTGTTGATGAAAGGCAATGAAGCTATTGCTCATGCCGCTATTCGTTGTGGTTGCGATGGTTATTTTGGTTACCCGATTACTCCTCAATCGGAAGTTATGGAGACGCTAATGGAGCTTGAACCTTGGGATACAACCGGTATGGTGGTGCTACAAGCTGAAAGTGAAGTAGCCTCTATCAATATGGTTTATGGCGCTGCCGGATGTGGCAAAAAGGCCATGACTTCATCTTCCAGTCCCGGTGTAAGTCTAATGCAAGAAGGTATTTCTTATATGGCAGGTGCCGAATTGCCCGGTGTAATCGTCAATGTGATGCGTGGTGGTCCTGGCTTGGGCACTATTCAACCCAGTCAGGCTGATTATTTTCAAGCTGTTAAGGGTGGTGGTCATGGTGATTATAAAATGCCTACATTAGCACCGGCTTCCGTTCAAGAAATGGCTGATTTTATGGTGCTTGCCTTTGAATTGGCATTCAAATATCTTACACCTACTATGTTGCTTGCAGATGGCGTGATTGGGCAAATGATGGAAAAGGTCGTATTGCCTCCCTATCAGTCCAGAATGACGGAAGAAGAAATTCGTGCAAACTATCCTTGGGCAACTTTAGGGAAACTTCCTGATGCTAATCCTAATTATATTACTTCTTTAGAACTGCTTAGTGAAGATATGGAGGGGCTAAACAGACGATTACAGGCTCGTTATCGCCAAATGGAGCAGGAAGAAGTGAGATTTGAAGAGATTGCTTGTGAAGATGCTGATTATGTTTTGGTGGCATTTGGTATTTCTGCAAGAATTTGTCAAAAAGTTGTGGAAATGGCTCGTGCAGAAGGTATTAAAGCCGGACTATTACGCCCCATCACTTTATATCCCTTCCCTACTCTTAAATTACAAGAATTGGCTGATCGTGTGAAAGGCTTTATTTCCATTGAAATGAGTGCCGGACAAATGGTTGAGGATGTTCGCTTAGCAGTCAATGGCAAAGCGCCTGTTGAGTTTTACGGTCGTATGGGAGGCGTTGTGCCATCTCCGGAAGAGGTTTTAGAAGCATTGAAAGAAAAATTGATTAAAGTATGAATATGAGTACTACAAATATAGATATAATCAATCCCGCCAACTTAGTTTATAAAAAAAGCTCAGTTTTAAACAATCTACCCATGCATTATTGTCCGGGTTGCAGTCATGGCGTGGTTCATAAATTATTGGCTGATGTGATTGAAACCTTGGATATTCAAGATAAAACCATAGGCGTTGCACCGGTTGGATGTGCCGTTTTTGCTTATAAATACTTGGATATTGATTGGCAACAAGCAGCACATGGCAGAGCACCGGCTTTGGCAACGGCCATCAAAAGATTATTGCCTGATAGGTATGTATTTACGTATCAGGGGGATGGTGACTTAGCGGCTATTGGTACGGCTGAAACTTTGCATGCTTGCAATCGTGGGGAAAACATAGTCATCATTTATATCAATAATGGGATTTATGGTATGACGGGCGGACAAATGGCACCTACTACCCTATTAGGCATGAAATCAACAACTTCTCCGCAAGGACGTATGTTTGAAAGGGATGGAAATCCTTTGGATATGTCTAAATTGGTGGCAGCATTGGATGGGGTTTGCTATGTTACGCGACAAGCTGTGCATACGGTTGGAGCAGTGAAAAAATGTAGGAGAGCCATTAAGAAAGCCTTTGAATATTCGGCATTGAATAAAGGTACATCCATAGTAGAAGTCGTTTCTACTTGTAATTCCGGATGGAAAATGACGCCGGATGGTGCCAATAAATGGATGGTGGAAAATATGTTTCCACAATTTCCACTTGGTGATATAAAAGATGCTATTAAAACTGAAGGATAAAATGACTGAAGAAATAATTATTGCAGGATTTGGTGGACAAGGTGTATTGTCGATGGGAAAGATTTTAGCTTATTCCGGCTTGGTACAGGATAAGGAAGTCAGCTGGATACCGTCCTACGGACCAGAACAAAGAGGTGGTACCGCCAATGTTACAGTGATTTTAAGCGACACAAGGATCAGTTCACCGGTGTTAAATACTTATGACACAGCTATTACGCTGAATCAACCATCCTTGGATAAATTTGAGAAGTTGATTAAACCAGGTGGTACGCTTATTTTTGATGGGAATGGCATTAAGCAATTTCCTAAAAGAAAGGATATTAAAATCTATCAAATCAATGCTACGGAATATGCACTTGCCAATAATGCTACCCGTACGGTGAACATGATTATTTTAGGTGGCTTGCTGAAAGTCAAACCTATTATTGCCATAGAAAATGTATTATTGGGTTTAAAAAAGACCTTGCCGGAACGCCATCATCATTTATTACCTATGAATGAGGAGGCTATAAAGGCCGGTATGAACCTGATTGAGGAATTTACTCTTTAATCAGTTTTAGTACTGCCCAATTATTCTTAGATTGAAAGGAAAGTTTGCTAAGATGCTGTGCTTTTGCTGCTTCCTCAATAATCGGAATATCATCTACATAAAAACCACTTAAAAGTAATATGCTGCCTGTTGTAAGACTTGCAGCATATTTTTTCATATCCTGTAATAAAATATTTCTATTGATATTGGCCAAAATCACATCGTAAACCTCACCTTCAATCATATCCGCATCTCCGTGTTTAACCACTATATCCGCAGTATCATTGATGAGAATATTCTCTAAAGAATTTTCTACACACCAGCTATCAATATCAATGGCAGTTACGTCCTTAGCGCCTTTTTTTGCAGCTAAAATAGCCAAAACTGAAGTACCACAGCCCATATCCAAGACTTTTTTATCCTTAAAATCAATAGCTAAAATTTCTTTGATCATTAGGGAAGTAGTTTCGTGATGACCGGTGCCGAATGACATTTTTGGATTTATGATTATCTCATACTTCGCAGTTGGGAGCTTGTCATGAAAACTACTGTGTATCAGACATTCATCCCCTATCAATATAGGATCAAAAAAATGCTTTTCCCATACTTCATTCCAATTCTCTTGTTCTATTTTCTCGTAAGTAAAACTGATAGATGCTGCATATTCAAAGCCATCAATCACTTGCTTAAATTGCTTTTCTGAGTAATCTTCCGCTTTTATGTAAGCAATCAGCGCTTCCCCTACCCGTTCAAAACTTTCAAAACCTAAATTACCCAAATCAGCAGCTAAAAGATCAGAGATATATTCCTCATTAGGTTGTGTATTGATTGTAAATTTCAAATAATGCATAATAGTTTTACTTAATTATTGTATAGAAATCCGTAATTTGCTCGCAAAGTTAGTAAATTTTGCTTATTTTCGTTGTGTTGTTATTTGTGTAGCATTATACCGTAAAACATGCGTGAAATAAGGTAGTTTGGTACAATTATTGCTACATCCTGCAAGGTTTTTTCGAAAGAAAAAATTGCATAAAATTTTAAACAAATAGGAGGAAATAGATATGAGAACAATACGATTAATTATTATTTTGCTGATAAGCTCTATGGCTTATGCAGTGGGTCAAAACTACTTTGACGATATTTATTATACCCCCGCTGATGCGCATCAGTCAAGTTCGACCGTACAGGTCAAATCAACCAAGCCAAACTATAAGAATGGTGCAAAAGAAATCATTTTTAAAGATAGTAGCCAAGGAAAAACCGTAGTGTTAGATCAGGATACTATCTATTTTTTGTCTGAGATGAATGACAGCATTGCGGAAGCTCAAGATTATCAAGTTGAAGATGAGTATTATGCTGAAGATGAGGGCTATTACATCAATGGTTTCAACGGAAGTGAATCTGATTATGAATATGCAGAAAGGATTCGTCGTTTTCATAATCCTAAATTTTCTATACATATTTCCGATCCTAACTATATGGACATCTACTTCTTAGATGATTACAACTGGAATGTGTATGTGGATGGCTCCTATGCTTGGGTAACACCTACTTGGACTAATCCATATTGGTATAATTACTATTGGGCACCTTATAGCTATAGCAGCTGGTATTGGAGAACTAATCCATACGCCTACAATAGCTGGTATTATAGTAATCCTTGGGCTTATGGGTCTTTCGGCTGGACTTCCTATAGTCCTTGGTCGTATGGCTATTACGGATGGGGATATCCGGGCTACTACAGCGCTTGGGGTGGTTATTATGGCGGCTACTATGGTGGCTATGGTGGTTGGGGTTATCCTCATTATTCCTATCCCTATTATTGGAATACACATACCACTACTACACGCAATCCTAATTATAGTGAAAATACGCGTAGGCAACAAAGTGGTTTGGTTACCCGAAATAGTTCTGCAGGCGCTGTTACGCGTATAGCAGGTGGTAATAGCAGTCCGATAGTTAGCAGGAATACCGTTGCCAATACTACCAACAGTACTGCTGTTTCAAGTTCAAATAGGACAACGGAATTGAGAAGTACAGCGGTTTCTGATAGGAATACTCCTACTGTAAGTGGCAGTGCTACAACTACAAACAGAACTACCAACACCCTCACCACACGTACTTCCGGTATTAACACACAAACCCGTACGGTAACTTCAGTGAGCAATCTTGAAAGAGGAACAAGTGCCACGGCAACTACCGCTACAGGAACGAGCACTTTAAGAACTACGCAATCAACTGTTCCAAGAACTTCAGCGGTAAGTACGGCACCAAGGACAACTACTGCCACTCCAAGAACTTCTACAGTTACGACACCCAGAACAACCACGACTACTACCCGTACAACTACAATCAGCGCACCGCGCAATACCACTGTACGAACAGGTACAGGCAGTACATCTACAGTAAGAAGTGGTACAGTTTCAACACCATCTACTACAACAAGAAGTTCTACACCTGCTGTAAGATCATCCAGTCCATCGTATAGCAGCCCTGCAAGAAGTAGCTACTCAAGTCCTTCTTACAGCGCACCAAGTAGAAGCAGTTCTTCAAGTTCATCTTCTTCAAGTTCCAGAAGTTCAGGCGGAGGTGGTAGAAGATAAGGTATTTAATTAGAGAGATACAATGATAATTTAGCTATAACACATTAATATAAAATCAATTATGAAACGTTTTTTATCATTATCAACCATTATATTTTTCGCATTGGGTATTACCTGGGCACAAACCGAATTTGATTTAATCAAGTTTACACAGCCTGATATCAATGGCACAGCGCGCTATAACTCTATGGCAGGTGCTTTTGGCGCATTAGGTGGTGATGCATCGGCTATCAAAGATAATCCTGCCGGTTTAGGTATCTATCGTTCTTCCGAGATTTCCGGTGGATTTAATTTGAACGTTTTGAAGACCGAAAGCTCTTGGCATAATGCCGGGCAAACTGTTGAAAGTCTATACCGTCCGCTTTACAATAACTTCAATTTTGTCATGGCATTCCCAACTTCCTCCTATTCAAGCTCCAATCTAAAATCTTCTAACTTTGCCTTTTCAGCAAATAGATTGAAGAATTTTGATAGAAATATTAGGGTTAAAGGAGGTACAGGGGTAAATTCCTCTTTAACTGATTATTTATCCTATTTTTCTTCCGGAATTCCTGAGGATGATTTATATAATGCTACAAGCTATGACCCTTATGAGAATTGGAATGTTCCATGGATGTCTGTAATGGCCGCCAATACAGGCCTAATATACTATGATGCTGGTGCAAATAATTGGGTACCCTTATTAGATGCAGGCGAAACAGTATCTCCAGCTTACACATCCAAAGAAAATGGTTATCTGAACGAATATAGTTTTAGTTGGGCAGGTAATTTCAACAATCAATTATTTCTTGGTGTAAGCATTAATATTTATGATTTATATTATAGATCCTATACGGAATATTGGGAGGATTTTGCAAATGGCGGTGGTTTATCATTATTAAATAATTTCTCTACAGATGCTTCCGGAGTAGGTGTAAAATTAGGTGGTATTTATACCCCTATTAATAATATCAGATTAGGTCTTTCTTTGCAAACACCGGTATTTTTCACTGTATCAGATAGATTTTATGCAGATATGAATTCAGCCTATGAAGGAACTTCCGGACCAGTTAGGTATGCAGAAAAAACCCCTTATGGCGATAATGAATTCAAAATTCAAGGTCCTTTGTCTTATAACCTTAGCGGTGCATATATTCTTGGAAAGAAAGCACTTATCTCCGGTGAATTAGTATTAAGTCATAATAATTTCTCCAAATTCATGGATATGAATAGGAGCCCTTTCGATTATGCAGATGAGAATGATGGCATTCGTTCAGCCTTTAAATTGCAGAAAATGATTAAGCTTGGAGGTGAATATAAGTTGACGGATAATTTTGCAATACGTGCAGGCTATGCTATCGCAAACTCAACTACACAACCTAATATGCATAAATTATTTATTCCAAACACTACGCGTACGGATGTATCTTATTTTACGCCGAATAGTATCAATCATTTTTTAGCGGCAGGTGTAGGCTATAGAGATAAGTATTGGTTTATAGATTTTGCAGTGATGAACAAAAGCTATAGCGAGAAATTTTATGCATACAATTCCAACAACTTAAATCCAGCCTTTGCCAACCGTCCGGGCGAAATCAAAACCAATGATTTCAATATCATCACTACTTTTGGTATTCGGTTTTAGGGGGAATTGACGTTCTATAACTCGGCGATAGTATCCCGCACTATCGCCACGGTTGCACAAGCCATCACACCGGCAGTTTCAGTGCGCAGGCGGCTGTTTCCTAAGCTAATTGGGAGGAAGTTGTGGCGCTGGGCTAAATCTATTTCTTCTTGACTGAAATCGCCTTCAGGACCTATTAAAATTAACAGCTCGTTGCTTTGTTGAATAGCAGATTTTAAAGGATGCTTTTCACTATCATAGCAATGGGCTATGTATTTAGATATTCCTGCGTATTGGTCATTTGTGTTCGCAATGAATTGCTCGAAAGGTATTAATGGGTTCAAAATAGGGAAATACGCTTGTATAGATTGTTTGCAGGCCGCTATGATGATTTTCTCTAATCTTTGTATATTCACATGTTTCCTTTCGGAAAAACGGCATTGGAGCAAACTAATTTCATCTATGCCAATTTCAACGGCCTTTTCTATAAACCATTCTAAACGGTCGATACTCTTTGTTGGCGCAATGGCAATATGTAAACGGTAGTTTTTTTGACCGTAATGCTGAATGGATTTGGTGATACTAAACTTCGCTCTTTTGGGATGAGATTCGGTGAGAACAGCTTCATGAAAACCACCTAAACCATCTAAAACTACGATGGCATCGCCATTTTGCAAACGCAATACCTTAGCAGCATGCAAAGATTCTTCTTCTGAAAGAAACCCTAAACTTATATCGTGTTGATAGAAAAGATGCATAGTACTTATTAGTTTTACAGCGTTTATAGGTCTAAATAATTGGTTTGCTATGCTTTGAAACGCTTTATATACAAAAAACTTTTCTCCCGTTTTATAGAGAGAAAAGTTTAAATTTTAGTCGGGATGACAGGATTTGAACCTGCGACCACACGCCCCCCAGACGTGTGCGCTACCGGACTGCGCTACATCCCGATTTTTGAGATTGCAAATTTAACAGATTTTTCCGGATAAACAAAAGTTTGTGTTAAGAAAATCGCTCTGCTATTGGTGTTCTATCCTCAATAAGTCATTGACCGTCTTAACCGGATTAAAAGTAGTAATTGGAACTTCTACAAATATAGTATTCCAATCGGACATGGCACCATTCCATAAACCTGGCAACTCCAATGCTTTAAGGGTTTTACCACCACTTGATTTCAAGGAAATAAATCCTGTTTGAGGATCTACATATTGCTTTAAATCGAATTTTTCGCCTTGATAATTCTTAATACCACATACCAAATCAACCGGATTAAAATGGGTGGATTGCATCATTTTAGCCTTTTCTATAGGGTTATCTACATCTATTTGAGAGCTTTCAAGAATTTGAGTAGAGATAGTACCATCTTGATTCACAGTCAGAAATGGACCACCACCCGGTTCGCCCGTATTCAATACCATACCACAAACGCGCATAGGTCGGTTGAGTTTTGCTTGCAGGTATGTCTGTAAAGTTTGACCACTTAACTCCCCAATATTGGGATGAGTATTATTCAAAATCTTTTCGGAGAACTCTGAGATTTCTTGTAATTCTCTATCGCTAAGTAGGCCTGCATCCATCTTTTGCAAGTATGCAAAACTTTGCTTTTGCACATGCACCAATAGACCGGCTATCATTTTTTTATAAATAACAGTGGGGTTTTTCAAAGCATCCGGTACCACATTATCTATATTTTTTATAAACACAATATCCGCATCCAAATCATTTAAGTTCTCAATCAATGCCCCATGACCACCAGGTCTGAACAATAAATTACCCGCTTCATTTCTAAATGCCTGATTGTTTTCATCGGCTGCAATGGTATCAGTTGCAGGTTTTTGTTCTGAAAAACTAATCAAATACTTAGCTTGATAGGCTTCTGAAAAATCATCCAAATGCTTGTCCACATGCTTTTCAAAAAGTTGGCGATGCTCACCGGAAACAGTGAAATGTATATTCACGGAAGCTTGTTTGTTTTTCGCATACATCGCCCCTTCCGTAAGGTGCTCCATCAAAGGCGTGCGGTTGCCATCCTTATATCTGTGAAACATCAACAGTCCTTTAGGAAGTGAACCGTAATTCAAGCCCTTTTCATTCAATAGATTATCGACCACAGCTTTAAAGTTCTCGGTCTTGATTAAATCAGCTATGCCCCTACCCTCGTTTTTCAAACAAACCTCATCTAAATCTTGATAGAAAGCAAAATGAGTAATTTGGTTGAAAAACTGTTTAACAGCGTCAGTTTCAGGAAATTTGGAATCAGCATTTAGAAACTCGAATAAGTCTTTGAACATGCGACTTGCAGCACCGGAAGCAGGCACAAATTTTACAATCTCCTTATCCTCTTGAAGATAGGTATCCCAAGCTTGCAAATAATTTGAAACATCATCATCCGTAAGTTGCATAATACCTGCTTGCATGGCAGCAGGAGCTATGATTTTCAAGAAAGGAAAACCTTGTTTGAATAATTCCAATTGTTTGAATAACTGTTCTTCACTAATACCTTTTGCCTTTAATAGCTGATAATCAGCCGGATTTAATTTAGTTGATTGCATATGTTTGAATTTAAGATTTTACAAATTTATTCAGTACCAAGTTGTTCATTGATAATTTCCAACTCGATTTTCCTTTGTTTTATATTTTCATATTGTTCCAACAACATCAGCATAGAACGATAATCAAAAACAACTACATCATTGAATAATATCATGGCTTTTTCGCTGTATTCAAAAGCCTTTTGAATATCTCCTTTAATTTCATAAACGACAGATATATTATGGGCTGTTTTAATCTTTTTAGTTTGACTTTTGGTTGTATTTAATAAATCCTCCCAAGCATGTATAGCAGTATCCCAATCTTTGATATAGACTGCATCCAAGCCTTGTTTATGCTTTTTATTGGAGAAATTGAAGATATACCTATCCACTTCTTCCCAATAAGGAATAAACTTATCTACTATCCTGCTACCGCTTATTAAAGCACCATCTATCAATGCATCCTTTCTCTCCGGCAGACCATTCATCGCCCTTTGTCGAGCATACGCTTCTGCCTCCCAATAGACAGTATCTTTTACATTAAAAGATTGAATTTTATTTTTGGAAGGAAAATGCACACTCCATACATAATCATAAATAGCTTCGAGATATGCGTAATACAAACCATTTTCAGGATCGTATAATTCTCCAAGCTGATCCTCTACCACAAAGCGATTCAACGCAATTACACCATCATTTTCATGTTCTGATAATTGATTGATAGTTTCCCTTAAAGGATAATTAACCGATTGAAAATCCTGTCCTTTTTTAATAGATTCATGTCGCAGACTGATGATATTGAAAAACTCCTTTTCAGCCATAGATTCTGCAAAGGATGCCAAAGCAAAAATCGCTAAACTATCTGTATTTACGGTAGCTTGCTGCACTGTAGCATTTAAAAATTTATTGGTATGTCCGTGATTTTCAGGTTGTGGCAAAGCATTGTTTAAGATGGTGATATTATCGACATCCAAAGGAAAACTAATTTTCGCAGGCCTAAGTACATCTATACTTGTATAAAGCAATGTAGAACAAGAGCTGAAAAGCATTGCGGATGCAAGTATAAAAATGGTCAATAGATTATTTCGTTGGATATTCATAAATTTACTGAACTTGGGCATTGATTATTGGTAGCTATTAATTGCGCTACAGAATATGCAAAAATAAGAAAACAATTCCATACTTACCAATTTATAGCTATCCAATTGACATTCGAATACGCCAAGGCATAGGATACAAATTATTAGTTCTATTACCAAGATATTTGACCCATCCTAAGGCTTGTTTTTGGTAAGTTATCAATACATAAGAACCCTTTTCAACTATAGGAATCTGCAGGTTTTCCCTTTTCAGAAATGTGATAGCAGTCTGATAATCTACCTCATACAGCTGAAACTGTTGATGATTGATAATTTTTGATAATGCAAATTGATGAGCTGGAATATGGTCTTTACCCTTAATTTCCGCTAATAACACGCCATTTAGGATAGTTCTTAGCTTGGATTGTATATCCATACAAAAATCAAAATGCTTCTTGGGTATAGCCCTGATTTGATTGTTAGTTTCAATTATCTGATAATTTTCAGCATGCAAAATTCCTTGATGATAATCTTGCCATCTATCTGTGAAAGTTTTGGTTTTAAGTCTATTAGACTGCTTCTTCTTATTGGATTGATGAGCATGTTTTACTCCACCCTTTCTCAATACTGCTATAAATAGGCCTTCACCTTCAATTTTGTGCGGATAAAATCGGTAGCCATAATCTGTTTCTACAATACCCGGAAACGAGCTTATATCAATATTAAGGTAGGTAGCATCTAATTCATCACATAGCCAAGCTATTTGTTCTTCATTTTCTTCACGATTATAGGTGCAGGTACTGTAAATCAACAATCCATTGTTTTTCAGACTATTCCACACATTTTGTAGTAGGTCTTTTTGACGATTTACACAGTTTTGTACGTTTTGCATACTCCATTCCTGTATAGCAATCGGGTCTTTTCTAAACATGCCTTCACCGGAGCAAGGAGCATCCACCACAATAGCATCAAAAGCAGCCGGAAACGCTTGAAAATCCTTAGGGGCATTATTTGTCACCACTATATTAGAATTACCCCATTTAGTAAGGTTTTCAGCCAATATATTGGCTCTGGAGCTGATAATTTCATTAGCGACTAAAAGCGTATTTTCCGAAAGGGATTCTAATAAAACAGTAGATTTACCACCGGGAGCAGCACATAAATCCAAGACTGTTTCAGCATCCTGCAAAAAAGTATGACTGATGTATTTAAGGAACATGGAGCTGGCTTCCTGCACATAATAAACACCCGCATGTAGTAAAGGATCAGCAGTAAATAAAGGACGTTCATGTAGGTAATAACCAGTATCACACCAAGGGACTTGTTTATCAGAGGGACGATAATTGTTTAGCTTATCATTGATGCGTACGCTTACGGGCGGAGCTTGCTGCAAAGCTTGCTCAAACTTGAGAAAATCATCACCAAGTAAGCTTTGCATGCGTTCTATGAACAATTCGGGTAACTGCATATGTACTTTCTAAACAGAGAAGTAATTCATTGCAAACATCAGCATTAAAAAAGCAGTGAAAGTTGATTATCACTGCTTTTTTGAAGACATCGCTTCGAATAAATTATTTAAGCATTCTGTTCTTCTAACATTCTCAAGGCTATATCTAAAATTTTGGTGTCATCCAAGAGTACTAATCCCCCATCGGGTCCCGGTTCAATATGAACACCTACACTCTCTCCATCATCGTAATTATTACCACCAAAATAGTTTTTTACTGATTCTTTTTCCAGACCAAGTTCTTCAGCGATCTTGGCCATACTCCCACTTGGGAGCGAATCTTTGATTTTACGTAATTCGTTAAATGTTATAGTTTTTGTCATTACAAAAAGATATTAGAATTATATTAGCAAGATTTTACTTAAAAACAGCTATAAACATACGGCATTATTCTTAAATGGACAAATATTTTTATATCTTTTTAAAAATTAAAACCGCCGTACTTCATATCAAATAGAATATTTTGAGAATTTCTCCATCACTTTATTATAGTAAGTCTTTGATACAGGTATATCGTTAGCATTTAGCATGTCCAATTCCATAAAAATTCCATTTTTGGTTTTTTTAAATACCCTCACCTTATCAAGATTGATAATATAGGAACGATGGCAGCGAATCAGAGAAGTTTCCTGAGATAAATTATCTTCTATCCATTTCAAGGAATTTCTTATGATAAAGCTTGTCAATTTGCCCTTATTGATATAATGTATATTGGCATAATTATCCGCTGACTCAATAAATGCCAAATCATCATGCATGATAGATATCTTTAATTCGCCCTTTTCATCATAGAAACCCACCAATCCTTTTTTATTAACGGAAGGGATAGGATTATCTTGTTGCTCATTTAACAGTCGGTTTTTTTCTTTCCAAGAAAAGAATAAAATAGAGATGGCATAAGGTAAAAGAAGTACCAAACTGGTATTAACAAAGGAGTTTTGAAATAACTGCATGAAATCCTTTTCCTTTCCTCCTGTTGGAACGTAGCGAGAAAATAAGGCAAAGAATAGCGACATCGCTACAATTTCACTCAATATTATCAAAACATATTGGAAGTAAGTAAGCATTTGTCGCCGGAGGTAAAGTCCCATAAACAGGCGACAAATCACCACCACCAACATTCCCGTAAGTATAATCAGGCTTGAGAAAAAGAAATATTTAAAATCAGAGATATTAGGATACCAATTGCGAGAACCAAAAGGTTGAAAAAGGTTGATAAATAGCAAAGCGAAAAAGGCCGTAAACAGAATCATGTGTACGGTGTTTTTTCTTTCTACTAAATAAAATGGTATTTTTTTATCCACAATTTTATTTTTAAAACTTGCATACAAAAGTAGTTTTTAAAATTTAAAATCGCAACAAGATAGTTTATTCAGCATAAAATTCTGTCCCGTTATACAGCATTTCACCCCATTATCGCGATTTTATCCCATAGCACGGATATTATCTTCAAAATTTTCATCCTTTACGATTTTACTATTTCTTTTGCGAGAAAAACTATGAACTATACGGTAAGATCGCAAGAATTAGTTAGTCAATACCTATTAGGAAAATCATTTTCACTCAAAGGTAGTTCCGTTGCTATTAGGCATACGCGATTCAAAAGCAAGGCTGATTATAGAAGTTTGCCAAAAAAACAGCAGCAAAGCTTATTGTTTAAACAGAAAAAGGAGAATAAAAAGTTTCTTTATCCTGTGTTTATGCCGACAAAGGCGAAAAAGTTAGATCAAGCTATTCTGTTACTACATGGTTTGAATGAACGTAATTGGAATAAATACCTAAGCTGGGCAGAATATCTGTGTGAACATTCCGGTAAAGCAGTGATTTTATTTCCCATTGCCAATCATATCAATCGTTCACCTGAAGCTTGGTCAAATCCCCGAAAACTAAGCGATTTACTTAATATAAGGCGTGCAGAACTAAACAATGACAGGACTTTAAGTTTTGCCAATTTAGCCTTAAGCGAAAGATTAACAAGTTATCCGGAGTTTTTTTATGAATCCGGCAGACAAAGTTTTGATGATATAATGCAATTGATGAGGCAGATAAAACGAGGAAAACATCCGTTATTTATGAAGTATAGTCAGGTAGATATTTTTGCTTATTCCATAGGTGCTTTTTTAGCACAAGTACTATTTTTGGCAAACCCTCAGCATTACTTTTCAAATTCTCGTTTATTTATGTTTTGTGGAGGGTCAGTTTTCAATGCTATGCAAGGAACTTCTAAAAGTATAATGAATCGGTTGAGTTTTGATACGCTCTTTAAGTACTATCAATCTGGTAAGTGGGCAAATAAACAAAACGCTGACAGTGAAGATCTTATACTTAGCTCCTTTTACAGTATGTTGACTCAAGAAAATGCAGAGAATTCTAGGCTCTCAAAGTTCAACAAGATGCTACAACAAATCAAAGGTATATCTTTGAAAGCAGACAAGGTTATACCCTACGAAGGGGTTATAAAAGCTTTTGGAAACCACAATGCTTCTCAGTGTTTTGAGCTTTGGGACTTCCCCTACCCTTATGCCCATGAAAATCCATTTCCTATTAACAAGAATATTAACCCCAAAGATGTGGACAGTTCTTTTCAAAAAGTATTTGATACTGCATTGGAGTTTTTGGTGGGTTGAGGGGAAGTAGTTTACTTATAAAACACTTTGTCTTTTGCTTGAAAAGCATGAAAAAATCGATTTAATCCCATTTTTTATTCTTTTTAAGATCTAATCATCTATTTTTACAAAATCACCACTCATTGTGAATTCTAAATCCAAATCGTTATCTAATCCAACTTGTTGGTGTTTGTCTTCTAATTCCCAATCTGTAATAAAGTTTTCAGGAAAATTAGTACTTACATACTGACCAATTTTTGCAGGAATTACACTCTCTGGAAGTTGGGTATCAGCATCAATATCAATTATTTCTAGCTTTCGATTAAATTCCAAAGAAATATTTCCGTCTAAAATTACATCATACGTTTTTTTGAAACCATCAACATCTTTAACTGTCTGTAAAATTTGATGGTTAGGGAAGTGCATAGCTACATAATTCGTAATCTCTGCTGGCGTTTGAGCGTTGTTTAAAACGGTTTCTTTTTCACAGCTTGTGAAAGTCAAAATTGCTGTAAAAAGTACAGCGGTAAAAGTTATTTTTCTCATTTTTTATATTTTTTTAATTACGCTACTCTATTTTAGGATTTTCGCATACTCCTTTCGTTAACCGATTTGAGATTATTAATTACTATCTTTTTTCTTACTTACTAATTTAATTAAAACAGGAATTGTTGCTATTAATACTAATCCTAATAAAATGTATTCCAAATTCTTTTGAACCCAAGGAATGTCTCCCAACATATATCCTGCTGTTGTAATGATTCCTACCCAAGCAACAGCACCTATTATATTATATAAAGCAAATTTTCTAAAATCCATTTTAACCGTTCCAGCAACAATAGGGGCAAACGTTCTTACAATAGGTAGAAAACGAGCTATTGCAATGGTGAATCCACCTCTTTTATCGTAGAATTCGCGAGCTGATTGTATGTGTTTCCTTTTAATGAGCCAAGTATTTTTTTCTCTAATTACGAAGTATTTAAATTTAAATCCGAACCAATAACCAAAAAAATTACCTAAGATTGTTGAAGTGGCAAACATTACCATCCAAAAAGAAAGATTTATGAGTTCGTTCGGAAATGGGGAATGAAGCTCATTTGCAGAAGCTATGACCATTCCTGAAATAAATAATAATGGATCCCCTGGTAGAAAAAATCCAATGATTATTCCAGTTTCAATGAATAATATCAAAAGAACCAAATACAATCCTCCATTTTTCATTATCCAATCTGGATTTATCAAATGTTGTAATGATTCTAAAATATTTTCTATCATTTTGAATAACTTTTATTTTGCAAAGTTAGTGAAACTATTTTAAATGATAGTGTTACTATCTTTTAAATAAAACAAAATTTTTACTACTTTTGTTTTTGAGTCTATTCTAAAAAGATAATTTAATAATGAAAATTCAATATAAAATTGACCTAAATGAGGGATTGTATATTCGTAATCCGGAGGATACGGTTTTGGGTAGAAAAATTTTAAAACATAGTGTAGAGTTGATTTATAATATTGGATTTGAGTCTTTTACATTTAAAAAATTGGCAGATGAAATCAATTCTACAGAAGCTGGAATTTATCGTTATTTTGAGAATAAACACAAATTGTTGATTTACATTACTTCTTGGTATTTTGGTTGGCTAACTCATCAAATTAACATCCAAACCAACAATTTAAAAACACCAAATGAAAAGTTGAATAAAATAATAGGGTTACTTGCTTCACCAGTTGAAGATGATAAACAAACTAGCTATATTGATGAGAGTTTATTGCATCCTGTAATTGTTGCTGAAGGCTCTAAAGCATATCTGACTAAGCAAGTTGAAGAAAATAACAATCAGAATTTTTTTCAACCCTATGGAGACTTATGTAGTTTTATAGGTGGAATTATTCTTGAATATAATCCTTCGTATAAATTTCCAAAATCGTTAGCTTCAACAATTATAGAAGTTGCTCATTTTCAAAACTTTTTCATGCACAATCTTTCCTCATTTACAGATTTTAGTAAGAAGAATAAAGAAAAAGAAATTATTGAATTTTTAGAAAACTTGGTTTTTTCTAGTTTGGATACAAGTTACTGAAAGTAGTTCATCCTAATTACCGCCAACGGTAGTTCGTCTAAAAAGCCATTTACCTACAAATATAGTGTTTTTTCAGATTTGAACAAGCGATTCTAAGCGGCAATACGAACTTCAATATTTCGACTGTTACAATTGGCTTTGAAAACAATAGAGTCTTGTTGAGGTTTATATTTCTTGTGCAACAAATCCTTGTTTCCTTTCGGAATAATATGCAAATGAAGATAATTATCAGCCTTAATTGTTTCAGTTTCTTTGTTGGCAATCATTTGCTCTGCCCACAAAGTTTGTCGCATTAATTGATAAAATGGTTCGAAATAATAACAATAATGGTTTTCAGAGTTTAACTGCTTGGAGTTGTTGATTAAGTCGGTATATCTTCCTTTTCTAACTTCTCCTTTACAATTCTTTGGGTCTTTTTTCGCACCTTCAATCGCCTTATTTTGGTTTTGATAATGTTCTGTATATTTCCATTCTATTGGAATAATCCATTTTGAACCGTCCTTATGCTGTCCAAAAATCAGGGCATCAATCGAAGTGCAATTAGAACCTCTATTTGATTGTTCTTCTCTTAAATGGTCTTTATCGCTTACAGACTCAAATTGAATATATGCTGGATTATACTTGTCTGTTGTAATTTCATAAACATCTACAAAATCATTCGAAATATTTGAAAGCAACGACAAAACAGCCGCTTTATCTTTTCTAATCGCAAATAAATGATTTATGCAAGCTATTTGCGAAGACAAGGTATGTCCTGTTGGTCTTTTCCCTCCCCACCAACTTATTCCATTGTGTTTAAAATATTCAATAGCCTCGTTTTTAATCGACTGAAAGAAATTTTTCTCATAATCGGTAAGAACAAAATCTCGTTCTGAGCGCATAAAATACTTTCCACCTACTCCTCCGTTAAAAACTTCATTTTTTTTAGCGATAAGTTTTACCGCTTTCGCTCTTTGTTTTTCTTGATATTCTGATTTCATAACTGTGCTCTGTTTACATTGTGCCTAACTCTTAAATACACACAAAAATACCATATATTTTTAACCCCCAAAAGATTTTATCAACGAATCACCAACAAATGAAAAATAAACTTAATACCCATAGATATTTCACTGCGTATTGTTTGTATGCATGCAATGATAGACGTAATAATGCACTACTATATTTTCTATAACAATATACAAAACACGCAATGGGATTTGGACAGAACCAATGTAAATTTGAGATGGGACAGCATCATGACATAAATGTCATTTGGGTGGTGTTTCCAAACGGTGCTACTTTGAGAAATGAATTGGAGAAAATGACTGATATAACAAAGTAAAATGACTTTCTTTCTTAGAATTTATATCTATAAAAATAAATTTCATATGCTGCAATATGTTTTAAATAAAGTAGTTATCGGGAAAGTATTAGCGCAAAAGATATGGACAGTTCTTTTCAAAAAGTATTTGATACTACGTTGGAGTTTTAGGTGAGTTGAGGGGGATACTGTAAACGGGATTGCGAACGGATGCATATCATCTGATCCATTACTCAGAAAGTTTGGAACATAAAAACCGAGAAACGATTACTCTGTGGATTCGTTTATCAGAATTTTGTATTCTCTAAAATGCAATTTTGACTGTTTTTTGTATTTTGTAAAATGCATTTTGTATCTTTGTGCCAAATTATCTAAGATATGAAGCAACTATTCACAGCCTTTTACCGCAAATTAGAAGATACGGACTTAAATTTTGAGCGTTATCTTAAAAATCAAATTGATTGGAATAATCGGTTGATTGCCATAACCGGTGCTCGTGGAACCGGTAAAACCACGATGCTTTTGCAGCATATAAAAGAGCTCTATGGTAATATTCCTGAAGATATTTTATTTGTCAGCTTAGACAACATCTTTTTCAGTACCAATAATTTGTATTCACTTGTTGAAGATTTTTATGCACATGGCGGGAAAGAATTGTATTTGGATGAGGTACATAAATATCCGACTTGGGCTCAGGAGATTAAAAATATTTACGATGATTTTCCTAAATTGAAAATAGTTTTTACCGGCTCATCGATGTTGCAACTATTCAAAGCGAATGCGGATTTAAGTCGCCGGGTAAGACATTATCAATTATTTGGTTTGTCGTTTCGTGAATTTTTGATTTTTGAAGGATTACTCAAAAAATCTCAAGCTCCGTTTTCATTGGTAGAAATACTTGAAAATCACATTGCGATTGCTCAGAATATTTCACAAGAAGTTTTGCCCTTACCCGCCTTTTTGAATTATTTGAAATATGGATATTATCCTTATTACAAAGAAGATATGGCAGGTTATGGAGAACGTGTGCTTCAAACTTTCAATACAGTGATGGAAAGTGATCTGCCGAATGTGGAAAATATTGATTTTTATTCAATTAACCGAATTAAAAAGTTATTTTACATACTTTCCGAGATGGTTCCTTTCACACCCAATATATCACAGTTAAGTCAGCTGGTTGATGTGACACGAATGAGTTTGATGAATTATTTATCCTTTTTGGAAAAATCGCACAATGTATTATTGCTTCAAAAAAAATCAACCGGACTAAGGCAAATGGTGAAACCTGAAAAAATTTATTTGCAGAACACCAATTATAATTATGCCCTATCATCCGAAGAACCGGAAGTTGGAAATTTACGTGAAACCTTCTTTTTTAATCAATTACAGCAAAACCATCAGGTTACTTATACGGAACAAACTGATTTTTGTATTGATGGCAAATATTATTTTGAAATAGGAGGAAAAAATAAAACTGCTAAACAGATTCAAAATTTAGACAATTCATTCCTTGCACTTGACGGATTGACAACAGGTTTTCGGAATGAAATTCCGCTTTGGTTGTTTGGTTTTTTGTATTGAAAATAAAGGTAAAAGAAATGAATAAAACTGTCGGTTCAGTTTGTCATACCAAAACCATAATAAAAGAAGGGTTTTCTGTATCTCTAACCTTTGCGATGTCGGTTAGGGAAATATAATCTTCCTGCTCTTTTTTGAACACTACAATTTCCATATCTTTTACATTAATTTTTGCCATATCCAAATCAATTTTGAAAATGTAAAATTACAGCCTTTGCGAAGAATAGTAATACTTATCTGTGCAAAAAATGCGTAGAATAAGATAATTATTCATTGTATTAAATTAATATGGCGGATATCATCTAATCCATTATCTGATTACTCCCTTTGCCTGAGTGTAGTTGCTGTTGCCTGAGCGAAGTTA
>CAYPYZ010000014.1:8665-20485 GCA_964414805.1 uncultured Paludibacter sp. | reverse complement strand
GTTCTATATTTTCCGTGTGTAGAAGTTCTATCACTTAAGAATACATAGTTTGCATTGGTGTTCTGTAAGCTATAAGTTCCCGGAATGATAAAGTCGCGTCCGGAGTTAGCTATAGAATGGCTTTCAGACATTTTTACTTCAGTTCCAGCCAAGAAATCTAAGCTAAAATCTCTTGGAAGATCTACTTTATAAGTTGCTAATGCGCCTATGGTTGTCAGCTGACTTCTTCCCATAGAAGATGAATAAGCACCCAATAGGTCTTTGCTCATATCTTCTATATCTTTAGTAGATAAGTAAGCAGTTGTAGCGTATAAGTCTAACAAGTCATTATACTTGTCCATAGCGTCGGCATATGCAGCTAATTCAGCTGCAGAAGCACCTTCTGCTGGTTCTGACGGAGCTGTCAGGTCGTATACTACACTGTCGTCCCAACGTGGAACCGAATATCCATCATAAGAAGAATTGCTGGTTTCGTAGTTGATACGTCCCGTAATGGATAAGTTTCTAATGGGTTCCCATTTTACTGATCCATGCAGAATGTTACGTGTTTTAGTATTTAAACCATTATCGTGATACCTTGAGTATAGTGGGCTTACAGGTGAATTATACTTGTTTACGTCACTATAATATAAGAAACGAGGATAACCGTTAACATAATCATAATCTGTCAGGTCGTCTGTAATAGGCCAGTTATAAACCGAGCTCATACCGGTTGCACCAAAAGATCTCGAACGTGTATTCACGATATTGGCAGAAGCGGTAAAGCTTAATGTTTTGATAGGTTGGAAGGTTGTTTTAAGCAACATCCCGGTTCTATTTAAATAGTCGTTGGGAACAATACCTTCGTTGGTAGAGTAGTTAGCTGAGGCATATGCTTGGAATTTCTCGCTACCTCCTGTCATACTCACGTCATATTTCTGATAGAAACCATTATTTAAGAAACCCCGCACATTATCGAAAATTTCTGCATCTTGGCCTAATAAAGGTCCCCAACCGCCCATGGCTTTATCTCTGTGGAATCCTTCAGCACCTGGTCCATAGCTGGTTTGTAGTTTTTCTAAACGCGTGGGTATATCAGACTGTAAACTTACATTAGCAGTTACATTGATTTTTCCAATTTCGCCTTGTTTGGTTGTAATCATGATTACACCATTGGCTGCTTCTTGTCCGTATAGCGCTGAAGCTGCGGCACCCTTCAAAACAGTAATATTTTTAATGTCGTTGGGGTTGATATCAGCTGCGGCACTACCACCACCAGAGATAGGCATACCATCTAAAACGAATAAAGGCTCATTGTTTTGAGCCGGGTTGATAGATGAAATACCCCTAATGATAATTTGTGAGCCGGAGTTAGGCGAACCACTTGAATTTGTAACGCTTAAGCCGGAAATTTTTCCTTGTAAAGCATTTACAAAGTTAGGGGATTTACTGTCGGTTAAAGACTCAGTATCCACAGTCTGTACGGCGAAGTTCATTCGCTTTTTCTCCTGTTGGATACCCATGGCAGTAACTACCACTTCTTCAATCATTTGAGTGCTGGACTGTAAAGTCACGTTGAGCACAGAGGTAGAAGCACCTACTTTATGTTCCTGTGACTTCATGCCAATATAACTAAACTCGAGCGTTGCTCCAACCGCAACATTAGTCAATTGGTAATTACCATCAAAGTCAGTGATCGTTCCTGTAGTTGTACCTTTTATCACAACGGAAACACCAGGCAGAGATTCATTTTCATCATCGATGACTGTTCCTGATATAGTGCGTTGAGAAAAAGCACTAACGGAAATGATAACTGAGAATAATAATAAGAATAATTTCTTTTGCATATTGATACATCAATTTAAGGGAGTTTGTGCTTAAAAATTTATAGTTTATGAATTTCGTTTCCTAAAACAAGTTTATCCCTGCTTATAATAGATAAGCAAAGATATGAATTTTTTATCGTTATCTCCATGGTTAGATAGAGAATGGTTCTATTTATTAAATTCAATGTGAATAGCATTGGTACTTAAAAAACAGCGCAATTTAGGCATGATTTCAATGAAAAAAAAATTTTCAATAGTTCTAAACATTATATTTTTATATTATTAACGTTTTAGTGAATTAGTTTTGTAATTTTGGAAATTGTCTATAATATTTTGTGATAATTTAGACTAAAAGCTAAGGATATTTTTATTTTTTATAAATCTCTAATTATCAGTCATTTATAAGCAGTATTGTTTAAGGACAATTTTTCATACTATCTATAAAAAACATTAAAGTTTTAAAAATCTGTTTTTGTTTGTAAATAAATTAATACTTTCGTGGAATAATACAGCAATTTTGTGTATTAACAAACATTAAAAACTTTGCTTTTTCATGATTGATGAATCTAACCGCAACAGAATGAGGGACATTGTAAAATCCATCTTTATAATAGCGTTTTTGTATGTATGCTTGCCTGCATCGGCACAGACTTTTAAATTCGCATTGTTGACGGATATTCATATCAGCCCCACAACCACTTCCTTAGAAGATTTACAAGCATCCATTGACAATATCAATGGGCAAGATGATATAGACTTTGTTTTAGTGACAGGGGATATTTCGGAAAATGGGGATTATCAGGCATTGCTGACTGCCAAAAATGAATTAGATAAACTTAAAGTGCCATATTATGCTATTCCGGGAAACCATGAAACTAAATGGAGTGAGTCTGGCGTGACTGATTTCGGGAAACTCTTCGGCTCTGATAGATTTTATTTTGAATATGCTGGATTTGCCTTTATAGGTTTCAATACAGGTCCTATCATTCGCATGATGGATGGACATGTGGCCAAACAAGATTTAATTTGGATTAAAGAACAATTGGATACGCATGCTGCAGGTAAACCTATCATCGTAGCAACGCATTACCCCGTTTTAGATGGAGATGTGGATAATTGGTATGAACTGACTGATTTACTTAGGCAATATCCTGTGAAAGCTATTGTGGGCGGGCATTATCATAGAAATCAATTGGTGGATTATGATGGTATTCCTGCTTTTATCAATCGCTCCAATTTAAGAGGAAAAGAAGCGAATGGTGGGTTTTCAATCTATACCGTTAACCAAGATTCTATTGTAGTTGCTGAACAGATAGTCGGTAAAGAGTTAATCCCTTGGGGTGGTTATGCCTTGAATAAGCAGTATTATACGCAAGATAATTCCATGTATCATCGTCCGGATTATAGTATCAATCAGACTTTCCCGGAAGTGAAAGTGAAATGGAAATATGAATTGGATGCTGCTGTGTATGCTTCTCCTTTGCTCTATAAAAAACGTGTTTATGTAGGGGATGATGCAGGGAAGTTGACTTGCTTTGATGTAAAAACCGGTCAAAAAATCTGGCAATTTAAAAGCGATAACCGCATTTTAGGTACGCCTGCCGCTGATAAAAATATCGTTGTATTTGGTTCTACCGACCATTATATATATGGTATAGACGCCAAAACGGGTGGTTTGCTATGGAAATTACAAACGGATGCAGCCGTTATAGGAGCTGTTAATATCCATAAAGGAAAAGCATTTATAGGTTGTAGCGATCATAAATTTAGACGTATAGATGTCAAAACCGGTAAGCTCGAATGGTCTTATGATGAGGTGCAGGGCTATGTAGAGACTAAGCCTTTGTTATATAAAAACAAGGTATATTTCGGTGCTTGGGATAGTCATATGTATGCTTTAAATGCTAAAACTGGCGCATTTTTATGGAAATGGAATAATGGCAATACACGCATGCACTTTTCGCCCGCGGCAGTCTGGCCGGTGGGTGCAAAAGGTAAAATTTTATTTTCTGCACCGGATAGGGTATTGACTGCTTTAGATGCTGCAAGTGGCAAAGAGATATGGAGGACCAAAGAATCTATGGTGCGGGAAACCATAGGGTTATCTAAAAATAATAAACAAGTATATAGTAAAACTATGCAAGATAGCGTGGTATGTTATAGTACTGTTGGAGAGCAAGCGCAAAAGATTTGGTCGGTGGATGTTGGCTATGGTTACGACCATTCTCCAACCATGCCTTTAGAAAAAAATGCGGTGGTCTTTTGTGGAACAAAAAATGGTCTTATCTTCGCACTCGATTCCCGAACGGGAGCAGTAAGATGGAAACATAAAATTGGTAATTCTATTGTGAATACACTTACACCTTTATCAGGTAAATCATGTATATTTACAACTGGTGAAGGCTATGTGGGTATTCTTGAGAATTGAATATTGTATATAAATCTATATAATTAAATAAGCTAATAAACTTAAAACACATCATAAAATGAGAATCAATTGTTTTATTCCTTTCGAGAATTTGAATCAAGCAGGTCCAACCATCAATTCGTTGAAGCAATCTGCTTTAGTTAACAAAATTTATTTGCTGACGGAAGAAGCAGTTAGCGAAGTGGTTGATGGATGCGAAATTGTGAAAATTGATGCACCCAGAACTACAGCTACTATCAAGGCTATTGCTGAACGTGCCCATGCTGAATATAGCTTGGTTTATACCAAAACTTCTGAATTGAGTTTTGGTTATTTAGGGCTGGAAAGATTGCTGCAAATTGCTGAAAACTCTGGTGCTGCCATGACTTATAGCGATCACTATCAAGTGAAAGATGGCAAAAAAACCAATAGTCCGGTGATAACTTACCAACAAGGAAGTTTACGCGATGATTTTAATTTCGGTTCTGTATTATTGTACAAAAGCGAAACTTTGAAAAAAGCTGTAGCTGAAATGGAGGTTGAGTATCAACATGCAGGTCTGTATGATCTACGTTTGAAAGCTTCTCGTTATGGAGAATTAGTGCATGTGAATGAATATCTCTATACTGAAATTGAGCATGATACTCGCAAGTCAGGTGAGAAAATTTTTGATTATGTAGATCCTAAGAATCGTGCTTTACAAATTGAAATGGAAGAAGCTTGTACCGACCATTTGAAAAAGATAGGTGGTTATTTAAAGCCTGAATTTAAGGATGTTGACTTTGGTGGACAAGCATTTGAATTGGAAGCCTCTGTGATTATTCCTGTTCGCAATCGTATCAAGACTGTTGTAGATGCCGTTAAATCGGTATTGATGCAAAAAACTAATTTCAAATTTAACTTGATAGTAGTTGATAATTACTCAACGGATGGTACTACAGAAGCCTTAGAGCAATTAGCTGCTTCCGATGATCGTTTGTTGCACGTGATTCCTGAAAATAAAGATTTAGGTATTGGTGGTTGCTGGAACGTGGGTGTACAACATGAAAAATGTGGAAAGTTTGCTGTTCAGTTGGATAGCGATGATGTGTATTCAGATGAGAATACTTTACAAAAAATTGTGGATGCTTTCTATGAGCAAAAATGTGCTATGGTAGTTGGTTCGTATATGCTAACCGACTTTGATAAAAACCCTATACCTCCGGGAGTAATTGATCACAAAGAATGGACACCGGATAATGGTCGCAATAATGCGTTACGTATAAATGGTTTGGGCGCACCAAGAGCTTTCTATACACCAGTATTAAGAGATATTAAAGTTCCAAATACCAGTTATGGTGAAGATTATGCTTTAGGTTTGGCATTCTCACGCGAGTATCAAATTGGTCGTATCTATGATGTAGTGTATCTATGTCGCCGCTGGGAAGATAACTCAGATGCCGCTTTGGATATTGTGAAAATGAACGGCCACAATACCTATAAAGACAGGATACGTACTTGGGAGTTACAAGCGAGAATTGCTTTAAATAAAAAGAAATAAGCGAAGTAATTAGCTAAAAATTTTAATCATTTTCAATCTATGGGCAATACTATATTGCCCATTTAATCCATTATAATGAGTTCATTTTCACAACAAGTCAAGCAGTTATTCCAAGAACAGCTCGTTGAATGGCCTTTCCCGGCAACTAATTATAAAGCGTTAGAAGGCGTTAAGACTCGCAGTTTTGAGTTTGCTAATTTTAATATCAATGTGCAATTTAATCCTGCTCGGATTATTTCTAGTGCGGCAAAGATAGACCCTAAGACCATCAAGGAACGTAAATGTTTTTTATGTTCGGCTAATTTACCACCCGAGCAACGTGGTTTGCCTTTCGGAGAAAAATATACGGTATTGGTTAATCCATTTCCAATTTTTCCTTTGCATCTGACTATTCCGGATGTGCAGCATGTGGATCAGTTGATATACGATCGTTTTGCGGATATGTTGGATTTAGCAGAGGCATTGAATGATTTTGTGGTGTTTTATAATGGACCTAAATGTGGTGCTTCTGCTCCAGATCATATGCACTTCCAAGCAGGCAATAAAGGCTTTTTGCCTATTGAAAAAGATGTGCTAAAGGTTGACAGGGATGTATTAGTTACGCAAGATGACCTTGTTTGCTACAGTCTTGAAAACTATTTTAGGAAAGTAATAGTGGTGGAAGCTACAGATAAAAATGCAGCGGTAAAAATGCTTAAAAATATCTATAAGCAGTTGCCCATCAAGGAAGATGAAACAGAACCTATGATGAATATTATTGCTTGGCATGATGGTGCTAAATGGTTTACTTGCATCTATCCACGTGAGGTACACCGTCCGTCCTGTTTTTATGCGGAAGGTGAAGACAAGTATTTAATTACTCCGGGTTCGGTTGAATTGGGAGGGAATTTTATTACGCCACGCGAAGAGGATTTCAATAAAATCCATGCCGAGGTAATAGAAGCTATTTTGAAAGAAGTAAGTCTATCTGATGAGCAAATGGCAGAAGTAAAAGCCAAAATTACTCCCTAATTTTATAAAGATGAAAGAACCTAAAGTCAGTGTTGGTATTATGTTTAGCAAAAGTATCCGGTTTAAGTTGACCGGTGCTTTTGTTATGGATGGGCATACCGTTTCCGGTGAACAGACTGTCAGTTATGACGATGGTAAGATAGCTTGGAATGGTCAATTGCATGATGAATTGCTATTTGATTCACAGCACGATGATGATTTGTTTAGTTTGCATGATGTGGTTATTGGCATCAATTTCCATTGGGAAAGGAAGGAAGATCAGACCTTCCAAGGTTCTTTGAAATTCATTGTTGAAGAAGAGCAATTGACCGCTGTTAATTTGATTGGAGTGGAGGATTATTTAACCAGCGTGATTACTTCCGAGATGCGCGCTTTATCATCCAAAGCTTTGTTAGAGGCGCATGCGGTTATTTCTCGTAGTTGGCTATTAGCACAAATTGAGAAACAACAGCGTTTGGAAACGACTAAGCAAGAGCCCGGTTTTACCATTACGGACGATAAAAAAATAGTGTGGTATGATAGAGAAGACCATGTGAACTTTGATGTTTGTGCCGATGATCATTGTCAGCGCTACCAAGGAGTTGGACGATTACATGATAATTATGAGCATGTAAAAACTGCCATTGATGAAACGCGCGGGCAGGTGTTGTACCATGATAATCAAATTGCGGATGCTCGATTTTATAAATGTTGTGGTGGAGCTTTGGAAGAGTTTAGTTCCTGTTGGGAAGATAAGGATGTGCCCTATTTAGTAGGATTAAGAGATGATGATAAGGAGAAAGATCTACCTAATTTAACGCAAGAAGCAGAGGCTGTGCAATGGATACAATCCCGTCCGGCAGCTTTTTGTGATACTACCGATCCGGCAATTCTTTCGCAAGTATTGAATAATTACGATCAAGAGACTGAAGATTTTTATCGTTGGCAAGTTGAATACGGTGTTGAGGAATTATCAGCCTTAATTCGAGAGCGTTCGGGCATAGATTTCGGCACTATTCAGGAGTTGATTCCGGTTAGGCGGGGTGTATCGGCCAGACTTATAGAATTGAAAATAGTGGGTAGTAAAAAGACCATGATTATAGGTAAGGAGTTGGAGATTCGTAGAACCTTATCTAAATCTCATCTATATAGTTCAGCTTTTTATGTGGAGAAGCAGGATGACAAGTTCATTTTGCATGGTGCAGGTTGGGGACATGGAGCAGGTTTATGTCAGATAGGTGCCGCAGTGATGGGGGATAAAGGCTATGCTTATGATGAAATTTTGTACCATTATTATCCGGAAACGATCATTAAAAAGATATATTAAAACTTATATTACACATGAAAAAAAACAGATCTCCCTGGGCATGGATACCCAGTTTGTATTTAGCTGAAGGGTTGCCTTATGTTGCCGTAATGACCATTTCGGTGATCATGTATAAGCGTTTGGGTATTTCCAATACCGATATTGCGCTTTACACAAGTTGGTTGTATTTACCATGGGTTATCAAACCTTTCTGGAGTCCTTTTGTAGATTTGTTAAAGACTAAACGTTGGTGGATAGTCACCATGCAACTATTGATTGGAGCAGGTTTTGGCGGCATTGCTTTTACCATTCCGGTCAATTTTTTCTTCCAAGCAACTTTAGCGTTCTTCTGGCTCTTGGCTTTCAGTTCTGCTACGCATGATATTGCTGCAGATGGTTTTTATATGTTGGGTTTAAATACCAACGACCAAGCTAAGTTTGTGGGTATTCGTAGTACTTTCTACCGCATCGCAACCATTATGGGGCAAGGGGTTTTGATTATCCTTGCGGGATTTTTGGAAAGTGCCACCGGCATGGAGCCCGTAAAAATCAATATAGAGGTTGATCCTGATTATGCACAAACTACCATGATGGTGGAAGCTCCTGAAGCTATTGAAGAACAAGAAGGAACCATGCATTTTATCACGGCAGCTGAAGTGATTCAGATGAATATGGAGGGTGTTGATAAAGCAAGTGCAAGTGAATTTGTAGCTTCGCTTAAAGCGCAAAATATTGATAATGGATTTTATGTAGATCAATCTGCCAATGCCGAAAATGCTGTTCAAGCAAAGGCAAGCTGGTGGTCGGCCTATGTGGCACAGCCATTTGGCAACTGGATACAAAGAAACTTTGGTGAGAAACGCGAAGTAGTGGAAGAAAGTCTGCTTGCCGGCAATATAGCCATTGCGCAAGTATGGCTTTCTAAAAGTCCGGAAACTGACAAAGAAATAGTGCTGAATACTACCTTAAGTAGGGGTGATAAAAGTGTGTCTTTGGTGCATGGCGACCGCTTAGTGTTTAATGCATCCAACTGGAACATACCGGCTTATTTGGTGTTCCAACTTGATCCTAAATTGAATACGGCTACCACAGCAGAATTTAAAGGTCTTTCAGGCAATATTGCTTTTGCTTGGTCGGTGACTTTCTTTGTGTTAGCAGCTTTATTTATAATATTTAGTTTTTATCACCGTGTGTTTTTACCGGTACCTGATTCAGATTTTGGTGCTGAGCATGTTACGGCAAGTACCATTCTTAAAGACTTTACAGATACTTTCGTAACATTTTTCAAAAAACCGGGTATAGGCAAGGCATTGTTTTTCATGCTGACTTTCCGCTTCTCGGAAGCCCAAGCGCTGAAGTTGATTACGCCTTTCTTATTAGATTCGCGTGAAGTGGGAGGCTTGGCGCTGACAACCGGACAAGTAGGTTTTGTATATGGAACGGTAGGTATTATTGCATTGACCTTAGGAGGAATTATAGGTGGTATAGTAGCTTCAAGAGGTGGACTCAAAAAATGGTTGTGGCCTATGACCTTGAGCATGTTACTGACTATTGCTACCTTTGTGTATCTAAGTTTTTCGCAAACCGAAAGCATGCTGATTATTAATATCTGTATTGCTATTGAGCAATTTGGTTATGGATTCGGATTTACGGCTTATATGCTGTATTTAATGTATTTCTCGGAAGGAAAACAAAAGACTGCACATTATGCTATTTGTACCGGATTTATGGCTTTAGGAATGATGCTTCCGGGCATGTTTGCAGGATGGATGCAAGAAATGTTAGGCTATAATCATTTCTTTGTTTGGGTGATGCTATGTAGTATTATTCCAGTAATCGCTGTGGCTTTATTGAAGGTAGATCCTAATTATGGCAAGGCTACAGAGAAAGCAAATTAATACATCAATCAAGTTAGAAAATTACTTATTAAAATTATATTCCTATGCGATTTTTAAGATATAGTTTATTATTGCTTGTGAGTATTTTGACTTTTAGTCTTTGTGCCCAAAATAAAAGCATTAAGATTAAAACGGGTATAGAAGTTTTGAAAGCACAAAATTTCAAAATTTTAGAAGGTAAGCGTGTGGGTTTGATTACTAATCCTACGGGTGTAGATAATAATCTAAAATCCACTATAGATATTTTATATGAAGCTCCTAATGTAAATTTAGTTGCTTTATATGCCCCTGAACATGGTGTGAGGGGTGATGCCCATGCCGGTGATAAGGTGCAAGATGATAAAGATGCCAAGACTGGTTTGCCTGTATTTTCATTGTACGGACAAACCCGCAAAGCTACGCCTGAAATGTTGGATGGTGTGGATGTGTTGGTATATGATATTCAAGATATAGGATGTCGTTCTTTTACCTATATCAGCACTATGGGCTTGGCTATGGAAGCCGCTGCAGAGCATAATAAAGAGATAGTTATTTTGGATCGTCCTAATCCTTTAGGGGGTGAAAAAGTAGAAGGAAACTTAGTGGATGATGAATTTATTTCTTTCGTAAGCCAGTTTAAAATACCGTATATATACGGACTTACTTGCGGAGAATTAGCTTTGATGTTGAATGGCGAAAAGATGATAGATAAAAAATGCAAGTTGAAAGTGATTAAGATGAAAGGATGGAAGCGTAAGATGTTATATGAAGATACCGGTCTGCCATGGATAGCCTCTTCACCACACATACCCCATCCTATCACAGCTTTATTCTATCCTGTTTCCGGGATATTGGGTGAGTTGGGGTATATGTCCATAGGAGTTGGATACCCACTTCCTTTTGAACTTTTTGCGGCTGAATGGGTCAATGCTGAAGATTTAGCGAATAGCTTAAACATCTTACAATTACCGGGTTTACATTTCCGACCAATTTATTACAAACCTTTTTATGCAACGGGTCAAGGGGAGTTGATGAAAGGCGTTCAAGTACATATTACAGATTATAAAGTGGCAAGATTATCAGAGGTTCAATTCTTGGTTATGCAAGAGATAGCCAGATTATATCCTGATAAAGCAATATTTGACAATGCCAATGAAAACAGATTTAATATGTTTGATAAAGTGTCGGGTAGTGATTATGTACGTAAAACTTTCGCTGAATATAATCGTTTTGGTGATATCAGAGATTACTGGTACAGAGAGGTTGAGCCATTTAAAAGGCAATCTAAAAAATACTATTTATATAGATAATTGATCTTTAAATAAAATATTATGAATACTAAAAAAAGCAGTAGGTTATTGTCGTTAGATGTACTAAGGGGCATTACTATAGCCGGAATGATCATGGTCAATAATCCCGGATCTTGGGCATATATTTATGAGCCGCTCGGACATGCTAAATGGCATGGACTGACACCCACGGATTTAGTTTTCCCTTTCTTTATGTTTATTATGGGTATATCAACCTATATCTCCTTACGCAAATATAATTTTTCATGGAGTAAAGATGCTGCATTTAAAATTATCAAGCGTACTGTTTTGATTTACCTGATTGGCTTGGGCCTGGCTTGGCTGTCATTGTCTTTCCGGACTTATCATAGCTTGGCAGGAGAAGAAATGGCCTTCTTTCCAAGGTTTTTACAAGCCATATCTAATTTCAAAAACCTGCGTCTATTGGGGGTGTTGCCACGCTTAGCTTTATGTTATGGTGCTGCGGCTATCATTGGTATTTCTATTAAACACAAGCATTTGCCTTGGTTGATATTCATTACCTTATTAGGTTATTTCTTCCTACTTTTCTTTGGAAAAGGTTTTGAATTTAGCGAAGAGAATATT
>CAYPYZ010000014.1:0-8565 GCA_964414805.1 uncultured Paludibacter sp. | reverse complement strand
TTATTTCTTCCTACTTTTCTTTGGAAAAGGTTTTGAATTTAGCGAAGAGAATATTATCGCTGTAGTTGATAAAGCGATTTTAGGAGTAAGTCATATGTATAAAGACAGTGGTTTGGCTTTAGATCCGGAAGGATTTATCAGCACTATCCCGTCTATTGCTCATGTGTTGGTAGGATTCTATTGCGGTATGCTAATCATGCAAACTAAAGATAATGTGGAGCGTATGCAAAGATTATTCATTGTAGGTGCAATCTTGACCTTTGCAGGATTCTTATTGAGTTACGGCTGTCCTATTAATAAGAAAATCTGGTCGCCAACCTTTGTTTTGGCAACTACCGGTTTAGCATCTACCTTATTAGCTTTATTGATATGGATAATTGACATCAAAGGCAAAAAACGCTGGAGTGTTTTCTTTGAATCTTTTGGTGTAAATCCTTTATTTATATATGTAATGGCAGTAGTTATCTCTATCCTTTTAGGTAATATCTTTATCTATTATGGTGGAGATAGAATGTCGATTAAAGGATTTTTATACGGGGTTTGCTTGCAACCTTATTTGGGAAATTATTTTGGCTCATTGGTATATGCTTTACTTTTTGTGGGCTTAAATTGGATAATAGGAAATATCTTATACAAAAAACAAATATATATTAAATTATGATACTGATAGCAGATGGTGGTTCTACCAAAGTTGACTGGTGTTTGATTGATAAAGGAGAAATTGTGGAACGGATTTATACATCCGGTGCCAACCCTTTCTTTCGCAATACAGAGGACATCAGTTTAGAGTTAAGTGTGAAATTAGCGCCTAAACTAAAGGGCTACGATATAGAGGCAATTTATTTTTATGGGGCAGGCTGTGCTTTTCCTGAAAAAAACAATATCATTAAAGAGGCAATTTACGAGAATTTTAAAGTAGATAATATACAGGTTGGTAGCGACTTATTGGGTGCTGCTATTGGACTTTGTGGTTCTTCGGCAGGTATAGCTTGTATATTAGGAACAGGTTCTAATTCATGTTTCTACGATGGTTCTAAAATCGTTCAAAACGTTTCTCCACTTGGGTTTATCCTTGGAGATGAGGGTAGTGGAGCAGTATTAGGGAAACTGTTTGTTGGGGCTTGTTTAAAAAACCAATTCAATGATGAAATCAAGAAGAACTTTTTAGAATACCTGAATATGGATGTTGCCCAAATATTAGATAGGGTATATAAACAACCACTTCCGAATCGATTCTTAGCAAGTATAGCTCCTTTCATCAAAGAGAATATCGATAATCCTGCTGTGCATGCATTGATATTCAATGCTTTTACCGATTTCTTTAAAAAGAATATTATGCAATATGATTATGAGCAATATGCAGTTTGCTTTATCGGATCTGTGGCACATCATTTCAAGGATGTTTTGGAAGAAGCAGCACATGCACTGAATATAAAAATTGGTAAAGTAGAGCAATCACCTATGTTGGGCATGGTTGAATACTTTGCTAATAAAAGAGTTTAATCAATTATTTCTTATATAATTTTCATAATATGTCATTTGTTAAAATTTCTGAACAATCTTCTTTATACGATGATTTAGAGAAGAAATCTGTATATGAGTTATTGGTTGACATCAATCAAGAAGATCAAAAAGTAGCTTTAGCGGTTGAAAAAACTATTCCTCAAATTGAGCGATTGGTTTCTCAGATAGTTCCCAAAATGGAACAAGGTGGTAGAATTTTTTATGTCGGAGCAGGTACCAGTGGTCGTTTAGGCGTGTTAGATGCATCCGAAATACCTCCTACTTTTGGTATGCCAAATACCTTGGTCATAGGTTTAATTGCCGGTGGCGACTATGCGCTACGCAATGCAGTGGAAGGTGCTGAGGACGATTTAGAAATGGGATGGAAAGATTTACAGGAATACCATATCAATGAGAAAGATACTTTGGTTGGTATTGCGGCTTCCGGCACTACTCCCTATGTGATAGGTGCATTGCGCGAAGCACGTAAAAATGGTATTTTAACAGCGGCTATTTCAAGCAATCCTAATTCTCCTGTGGCACAAGAAGCTGAAATTCCCATTGAGATGATAGTGGGTCCTGAATACGTTACTGGAAGTTCTCGTATGAAATCAGGTACCGGGCAGAAAATGATTTTGAATATGATTACTACGGCAACTATGATTAAGTTGAATCGTGTGAAAGGTAATCGTATGGTAAATATGCAGTTGACCAATGCTAAGTTGGTAGATAGAGGAACTTTGATGATAGTTGATGAGCTTGGTTTGGAGTACGAACACGCAAAGCGTTTGCTGTTGATGCAAGGCTCTGTCAAAAAAGCTTTGGATGCCTATAGAGCCAGTGAACAAGCTTAATTATTTGTAGTATGCATTGCTGGGTAGGGCTTTGGTAAATTGGCTGTTGCAATTAAATAAAACACCCCCGACTTTCAACAGTCGGGGGTGTTCTTGTATAGATTAACTTGCGTTCTTATTGCTTAATTACGCGTTGTACATCTTTGCCATTCACTCTAATCAAATATACACCTGCATCCATATTGGATATATCTATGGTCTCCATTTTCGAGTTGCCGGATAACTGATTGAGCAACTGTCCGTTTAGACTATAAATTTGAATGCTGTGAATATCCTCTTGTGAGCTGATAGTCAATTCACTTTGAGTTGGATTTGGATATACCGATAAATTCGTGGTACTTGAATTACGTACACCGGTATTTTCCTTTCTTTCCAAGCTATATGCAGAGCGTGCTTTTACAGTGGATGTATTGTTGGCTGTAGGCATAGCCCATACGCTAACAAATTTTCCTGAATAAGACACTGCATACAAGTTTCCTGCATAGTCGAATGCAAAGTCATCATAGGTTACTCCGCTCACATCTAAGCTGTTCCAGAACTTCAGTGAAACTTGTGCAAAATCATCATTATCTATTGTATAGTTGAAGAATTGCACACCATTATCATAACTTAAAGCTACTAAGCCTTCTTTCTCATAAACACCCAAAGCACCATTTTGAGAGGCTTCTCCCATTTCAATGTTTTTGCCGTCTTGATCTTTAAATTCAGCCGTATTAAATACAACTTCTTTGATAGCATCACTGTAGTAGAACATATACGGATTGGCAGATGAGTTACTTCCTGCACCACGATATTGTCCTGCCCAATAGCCGGTAGAAACCGGTACGATACTGGCATTGTCATTACCAATATAACTGGAAGCTGCGACTGAAGAAGTAGGTGCTTTTGTCCAAGTATTGTTTGTGCCGATATTATATATATTCACATGTTTTTTCCAGCTTGAACCGGATGCCGTTTTATCTACAGCATATAATTGAGTTCCTGCACCTTCACCTCTTACACCAAGAGCTACGATTTGTCCACACACATAAGTGCTTCCAATTTTTACAGATCCATTTGTAACATTAGCACCTGTAAATATACTACTTGCAGAGAAATCCTCTGGGTTCATATAGAATACACCGGCATTGGTGGCACTTGCGTCTGCAATAAACAAACGGCCATCAGCGGCAACTGCGGGTTTCCGCGGACTTTCACCGGCTGCTGATGCCCAAGTGATTCCACCTGTATGTGCAGTAGCTCCTTGATTGGTGATGTCTGTTGCTTCCGGAGATAATACATAAATACCTTTAGTTGTATTACGTCCGGAAACCAATCCTGCCACGGTATTAGTAACATACACCCTTCCGAAATAAGGACTTTCAGGTGATTTATCAATAGCCACTCCCTTAGGACCTGCGAAGTTTAAAGTGCTCAATGCTTTGTCGTATACCTTTGTGAAACGAGTGATATTAGGCGCACTAACTTTCAATTCCCAATCATATTGATCACCTTCTGCAAATTCGGAAACATCCAATGTGTAGCTATTTTCTCCCTTAGCTCTTGCTCCAAGATTAATGGTTTTAGGAACGCTTGGTGTAGTAGTATTTTTCAAGATAAGCTGCACCGCATCCGCATCTGCATTTAAACTAAATGTTATGACATAGGAAACGTCTTCTGCATCATATTCAGCACTTAAATTATAAGCAAAGATACGAGCTTCTGCACCAGCAGGTTGCTCCACGCCCTTGGTAGTGAAATTAAGTATTTGTCCATCTGCCAATAGATATAAATCTATATCAGCATTATCTACTACAGCACCCGTAGTCATATATGCAGGTGCAACACCTCCGGTTATTAGCTCTTCAGTCTCACCCAAAAATTTAGCCTTATCAAGACCATCAGTAATATCAAATAATTTAATACTATAAGCGTAGGTGTCATTGGCTTGTTTTTCACAAGATGGTGCATTCATATAAACTCTTTTCGCATAGCGGAAATAGGTAGCACCAGAAGATGTATTACTAATATCACCCGAAAAATTAGTCACATTCAACACATCATTCCCCATAAAATCAATCATGAATTGTCTGGGCTTCATATTGTTACCATCAATGATAACATGATCAATGGCTAAAGGAGATAAAGTTAATTTAACATCTTGTCCAATAGATAAGACGCTCCATCCCGTGTTGTTGTATTGAACATCTTTAATTTTACCATCTTGTACATTCCATATCACATAGCGCACATCATAATCTGTAGTCCAGTTGTTACCGGGATGCGTATCGCAATAGAAGTTGAAATTATCTATAGTACCACTGATAACCATACTATTTGCCATAAAATTGGAATAGTTAAAGCCTGCAGCTAATATACTTTCTGCACTATTTGTAGGAAGCGTTAAGAATATAGTCGGTTCTGCATCTTCTAATTCAATTCCTGATGCTGCTTGCCATTTATACATGTGGAAGTCACCAGTTTGATAACCGTTGTTGAGTGTCCCAACAACGGTAGAATTCACGCCTATTAGCACTCCATCATTGGTGAAAGCGATATCAGACAAGATAAAAGGAAGTTCCTTGCCTTCGAAGCCGTCTGTAACCAATCCTTCTGTGCTCATTTCCTTAATCAATTCTCCGGTCTCAGGATTGATAACTAATAGATGAGGAGCTTTATCAGCATCCACAGCCAATACATAGTATTTACCATCACGCAAGATAGCGCGCCTTACCGTTAAATCTTCTAAATCCTCAATGCTTATCACATCACCTCTGTCAGCAAATGTATAAGCCGAAGCACCAGCAATATCACCATCTTGTGTAGGATGTGTGTAGTATTCAACCTCATGTACCTCCTCTTCTGGTTCTTGCGGTTGTTCTTCTTCAGTGGAAGTCAATAATTTATTGATAAATGCTGTTTCATTGGCAACCACTTCAATTTCTTCCACTTCCGGCCAGTATCCCTCTATGTCATATACCAACTTATAAATGCCCGGCGGCAAGTCGTTGAACACATAAATACCATTGTATTCCTTGTCTGTTTCATAGGTCTTTAAGGAATTGCCTGAAGCATCTTGTAATACAACCTCAACATTATTAAGCGGTTTGTATTGGTCGTAAGAACCCACTTTATATTTATAAAGATTATGTTCTAAGGATTCATTTTTATCCTTTACAGTGCCCATAATCGAACCTTTAGTTTCTGTGTTGTCGCCAAACCAAGCACGAATAGCTCTCGAATATCTAACACCTTCTTGCCTACAGTAATCAGGATTTAACAAACGATGTCGTTCCGGTTGATAAGTGTGAAAACATCCCTCACTCAGAAAACCATCAGTTCCGTGTTTGAGTACACCATAATAACCGGTATAGCCTAATGCTCCGGTTGAGCTACTACCCATGAAGGTAACATCACCTCTCACATTGGTTTGAGTAGCTCCGGTATAGTGCGAGTAGTAAGTTGCCTGATTGTTGATGATGTATTTCCATGCATCTAAGGCCATATTTTTGGCATCTTGCAAACCATTGCCCACCGCTGCGTCTGTTCCACGATAGAGTAATAAAGGATAATTGGTGATAGCCCCTTCAGATGCGGCATTACTATGGATAGAAAGGAAATAGTCCATATTATTGGTCTCCACATCTTGACAAATTACACTTAACGTAACGATTTGACGCACACCATTTATAATGTCTCCTTCTCTGTGCGTATCATTCGGTGTGGTTTGTGGATCCCCTTCAGTAACAACTCCATTAACGGTACGGCTCATACGCACATATCCGGCACCTGCCTTCACTAATTCATCTCTTAAACTAAATCCTTTGTGCAAGTTGGTATTTGTTTCAAAGAATCCTAATGTATCCTTTACAGCATAATTAATGGTGGCCATGGGTCTGTCATTAGATCCCCAACCACCATGACCCGGATTGACATATATCCTAGCCTGATTGAGTACATTGTCTGCATAACCTCCTGAAACAAAGGTTAGTAGTAAAATGACTACTGATATAATCAATTGATATGTTTTTTTCATGGTCAGATTATTTTAAAATTTCAATATTCATTAAGAAAACTTTCCCATCAGCTGTGTTGTAAACGATTTTACTTGCATCAGCTGAACCGGATGGATTCAGTGCTATAACATCCGGAGATGTCAAATCAGTACGGATTTTACCATTGGCACCTACCATCACAATTTTTGAAGAAGTAACCACATGGCCATTATCAAAATCAACCATACCGGCAACCCATTCATTACCTACCCATTTAGGAGCACGCAAAACACCCAAAGAAACCGGATTGCTTCCATCAATATTGCTTACATAAGCCTTTCCATGTTCAATGACATAATACAATAATTTTGTACCATCAGGGGAAACTGAAGCCCAAAGATAACCCAAATCTTCTCCTTGTGGAGATGATGTAGTTAACTGATTGTTACGGGTAACTTTAAGCTGCCCTTGACGAATACTTGCCACCGCAGTAGAAGCATCAATGTGCTGTCCACTTAATTGCTTGCTAATGGTTTTACCATTATCTACAGCCAAAACAGTCCCTTCTTTAACTGTAAACCCCTCTAAGTTTCGCGTTCTTTGAATGATTTCAGTTTCTTTCCCAGTAGTAAGATCTAAACTTTTTAAATTCATGTAGCGCAGTCTGTTGATATACTCTTGACTTCTGTACACAACATGTTTTCCATCATTACTAATTTGATAGCCAAAACCTGCACCTTGCTCTTGAGAAAGCATGTTGAATTGCTTGGTGTTCAGGTCATACTTAGCTATTCCCTTAAAATCGCCGGAAGTAATTAAAATAAAATCACTGTTTGGGCTCATAATGGGAAAATAGCCCATCTCACTTGTTGGTAGTAAGACTTGTTCATTGCTGAGAATGTTAATCTTTTGAGCTGTTATGCTAAGATTAAGTAAGACCAGCAAAAACATCGGAATAATTGTTTTTCTCATAAAGATGTGTTTTATTGGTTATTAATTGAAAGATAATTGCTTTTTTCTGTGCATTGCGAATTTATAGGTCAAATGTAGTGAAAATAGTTTACAATATAATTATTGCATGAATGTGAAATAATGTAAATTAACAATAAAATATCAGTTTGTAGGCCTTTTAGCTTTTTAGATCAGATATATAGCTATATTTTTGGTATCCAATTTTTAAATATCCATTGATCATGAAAAATCTATTCCGCACAGTCTTTTTGCTATTTACATTAAGTCTTTCATTATTGGTTATGGCCAATGAGGTGGTGGTTGGTGCTGAGCGTCCCGACCAATATCTTCCCTTGCTTAAAGCTAAGAAAGTAGCTTTATTAAGTAATCATACAGGCATGGTTGGTAATCAACATCTATTAGATTTTTTATTAAAGAAAAAGGTGAAAGTCGTTGCTATTTTCTCTCCTGAGCATGGTTTCAGAGGAACGGCTGATGCTGGGGAACATGTTTCCAATATGGTAGACAAACAAACTGGTGTTCCCATTTTATCCTTGTATGATGGGGGTTCGGGCAAACCCAAGGCTTCTGATATGCAAAAATTTGATGTGATGATTATTGATATGCAGGATGTTGGTTTGCGATTTTATACCTACTATATTACCATGATTAGGATGATGGATGCTTGTGTGGACCATGGTAAGGAGGTCATAGTATTAGACAGACCCAATCCTAATGGGTTTTATGTGGATGGACCTATTTTAGATATGAAATATAAATCGGGCGTAGGTTGGTTGCCTATACCTGTGGTGCATGGATTGACTATGGGTGAAATTGCCTTGATGGCTAATGGGGAAGGTTGGCTTGAAAGCAAAACTCAATGTAATCTGACTGTTATTCCGTGTTTAAATTACACCCATCAAACCAAATACAAATTGCCTATCGCACCATCCCCTAACTTACCGGATATGAAATCCATTTATTTATATCCTTCTACTTGCTTATTTGAGGCTACCCCTGTAAGTTTAGGTCGCGGTACAGATAAACCCTTTAAAATATATGGCCATCCTAATATGATAGGTTACGAATTTAGCTTTACACCGAAATCAGTACCCGGTGCTAAACACCCTCCACAATTGGATAAACTGTGCTATGGTGTGGATTTGAGTAATGTTTCTGATGAAGAAATCTGGAAAAAAGGTTTGGATTTGACCTACATCATAGATGCTTATCGAAATTTGAACTTAGACCACCACTTCTTCCGAGAATTTTTTGAAAAACTG
>CAYPYZ010000013.1:0-20629 GCA_964414805.1 uncultured Paludibacter sp. | reverse complement strand
TGTAAGTTTAGGGCGCGGTACAGATAAACCCTTTAAAATATATGGTCAGCCCAATATGTTAGGTTACGAATTTAGCTTTACACCGAAATCAGTGACCGGCGCTAAACACCCTCCACAATTGAATAAACTGTGCTATGGTGTGGATTTGAGTAATGTTTCTGATGAAGAGATCTGGGAAAAAGGTTTGGATTTGACCTACATCATTGATGCTTATCAAAATTTAAACTTAGATCACCACTTCTTTCGAGAATTTTTTGAAAAACTGATTGGGGTTGATTATGTTCGCAAAATGATAGTTGCCGGAAAATCAGCAACTGAAATCAAATTGATGTGGCAAGATGATGTTCAAACATTTATGCAGCAAAGGAAGCCTTATCTGTTATACAACGAATGAGGGTTTGTAATACTCTATCAAGCCCTTCATAGGCGATTCTGTAATTTCAGAAATTTCTAATCCGAATTCTGCAGCTACTTCTCTAAGTATTCCTTCATAACGAACAGCTACAGAGCCGATAAAACCAATAGGATAATTCTTATAATCATATTGTTTGATGTTACGTACAAAGAATCTTCTGAAGTTTTTAGAGATTAGATTACGTACATATTCATGCTCTTGATAGTCAGCTAAAAAGAAAGAAAATATAGATAAAGAGCGGTTGGGGAAAGGTTTATCATAAATAAGTTCCAAGGCATCATCGGCTGAAATTTGATATATATCATAGAATTTTTCAGTGATATCTTTGGGTGCTAAATTTTTTAAACAGTCACTTAAAAACATTTTTCCCAATACGGCACCACTGCCTTCATCGCCTAAAACATATCCCAAGGATTGCACCTTTTGTACTATCTCATTACCATCATATACGCATGAGTTTGAGCCGGTTCCTAAAATACATGCTATGCCTTTTTCTTTGCCAAAAAGCGAACGTGCGGCTGCTAACAAATCACTATACACATAGGTATGTGTTCTAAACTGAGAAATCAGTGAAGCTTTCACTGTGTTCTTTTTCTCTTCAGAAGTACAACCGGCGCCATAAAATAATACCTCCTCTAATTTTCTTGAGAAGAATTTTTCTGGTAACTGTAAGCGTATGCAACGGCTTATCTCACGCCGAGTTTGAAAAAATGGGTTAATGCCATCGGTAAAAGCTTGTTCTATTACATTGCCACCTTCTACCAAACACCATTCAGCCTTTGTAGATCCACTCTGTGCTATTAGTTTCATTGCGTATGTTTTATTTATTATACAAAATTAATTTTCTACATATGTGGCTATGGCTTGAACCCATATGTCATATGCAGCCTCCTTTAAGTGTAATCCATCAGAGGTATAGCTTTCATTTAGCTTTCCATTTTTATCTAAAAATAAAGGATACAAGTTGATGAATTGAACTTTTTGTGTTTTACTTAAACGTTTTAATTGCTTGTTTAGACAAAGAATCTGTTTCTCTTTTCCTATTAATTTCTTATAACGGTTAAAGTCATTATTTATTGGCAACAAACTTTGTAAATATATAGTCGTTTCAGGTGATTTTTCCTTAAATTCTCGAATGATAGTCTTGATATTATTACGAATATGCTTAGTTTTATAATCCTGAGAAATATCATTAACACCAGTCAATATAAATAATTTTGTCGGTTTCGCTAGCAGTATTTCCTCCAAACGCGCAAGCATGCCATGCGTATTATCTCCTATAATTCCCCTGTTTGCAATATCCTGTGCAGGAAAATATTGTTCCCATTTTCCTCCTTGCGTCAAACTATTACCTAAAAATACTACCTGATTTGCCTTTAAAGGATTTTCTGTAAAATATGTCATCCTTGTTCGGTAGAAATCAGTTTCATAATCCTTAGCTTCCTGCGCCAAGATAGAGTTACAATGAATTAAAATGAGAGTTATGAGAATAAGGATCCTATTCATAATAAATAAAAACTAAACGCAAGCTGAAAGAAAACGAAATTTTCCGTAAAGATAAAGTTTCTTTTTCTTATAACTAATGTATTTAAAACACACAAACTGTTAAATATAGTTAACTGCAACGGTATGAAGTTTTTTACATGACAAAACCCGCAGCGAAATGCTGCGGGTTTTTCAGTGCCCAGAGCCGGGATCGAACCGGCATGGAAATGAATCCATTGGTGTTTGAGACCAACGCGTCTACCAATTCCGCCATCTGGGCATTGTGCGGGCACAAAGGTAATTGATTTTTTTAATTTTTCAAGGTTTAGATAAAAATAGTTTGCGTTTTCCTGCAAAAATATCATATCGATGAAATTTGCAATCCAACGATCCATTCAATAAATCTATTTTTTTGGAAGGCCTCAAACCAATATTATCTAATAAACTGTACTCTGAACTAATAACCCAAGCTGAATTGCCTGTGAATTTATGTTTTAATGCAGTGCCAAGTTCAGCGTAAGTGTTTGTTAACTCTCTGAAATTCAGCCTTTCTCCATAAGGTGGATTGGTAACCATCAATGCTTTTGCAGAAAGAGCTTCAAAATCTTTTACTGCACGCACTTCTAAGTCTATATATTTCATCAGTCCTGCGCTTTTAATATTTTTCTCACTGATTGCTATGGATTTTCTGTCAATGTCAAAGCCGTAAATTCTATGCTCGAATGGACGCTCCTCGCTATCATCTTGATACAGTGTGTCAAATAAATCCTTATCAAAATCTTTCCATTTCTCGAACCCAAAAGAGCTGCGGTACAATCCCGGTGCTATGTTCAGGGCTATCAATGCCGCTTCTATCAAGAAAGTTCCTGAGCCACAAAATGGATCAACAAAATCACTTTCACCTTTCCAACCTGCCATCAATAGCATACCTGCTGCCAATACTTCACTGATGGGCGCATCGTTTTGTGCTACCCTATATCCTCTTTTATGCAAAGACTCCCCTGAACTGTCCAATGAAATAGTGCACTGTTCGCCGGCTATATGGATATTAAATTGTAGTTCAGGATTGGTAAGTTTGACCGAAGGTCGCTGATTATATTTGTCCCTAAACCAATCAACTATACCATCTTTCATCCTGTAAGTAGCAAATTTTGAATGGGTTATTTCTTCCGAAAAAACAGTTGAATCTATAGCGAAATTGGTTTTAATATCCATGTATTGCTCCCAATCAAACTGCTTTACTGCCTTATAAATCTCATCCGGATTTTTAGCTTTGAACTGATAAATAGGCATTAAAATGCGCAATGCTGTACGCAAATGCAGATTGGCCTTGTACAATAATCGTTGATCACCGGTAAAGGCTACAGCGCGTCTTTGAATTTCAACATTATCTGCTCCTAAGGCTATTAATTCTGTCGCTAATACTTCTTCCAAACCCTTCAAGGTTTTCGCTATATAGGCTTTTTGCATCTGTAATTAAGTTAGTATCTATTTGGATATAATGACTTTTTTCCTTCCGTGAGAATAGCTTGTTTTGCTTGATTTATTTTTTTTGCACTAATTTGGTGCCCGGCTCTACATCTTGGTCAACCCAAATATTACCACCGATTACGGCTCCATCACCAACGGTTATATTGCCGAGAATAGTGGAATTAGAATAGATTATCACATGATTACCAATCTTTGGATGTCTGTCTATACCCTTAATGGGATTGCCGTTTTCATCCAATGGAAAACTTCTGGCACCGAGCGTAACTCCTTGATACATTTTTACATGATTACCAATTTCGGCAGTCTCGCCTATAACCACACCCGTACCATGATCTATGGTGAAATAATTACCAATTTTAGCTCCCGGATGTATGTCTATACCCGTTTCTGAGTGTGCCATTTCACAGATAATTCTTGGTATCAAAGGCACACCTAAATGTAGTAATTCGTGTGCAATGCGGTAATTGCTGATAGCCCGAATGCCGGGATAGCAGAAAATTACCTCACCATAACTTTTAGCTGCCGGATCACCATTATAGGCTGCAATCACATCTGTATATAGTTTCTCACGAATTGCTGGCAAGGTTTCCATAAATTGCATGGAAATTTGCTGTGATAAACGCTCAATTTCATCACAATGTGGATCTACAGCAGGATTTTCAAAGCATAAGCCTGCCTTAATTTGTTTCTGTAAAACTATTTGTAATTTGTCAATATTCACACCTATGTGATACAACATAGATTTGGTATTGACTGCTGCATCACCGAAATATCCGGGAAATAATATAGAACGAATTAAACCAACCATAGCTGCGAGTTTGTCTATAGATGGCATGGGAGTGTCATTGGCATATTTATGACAAACTTTGCTAATCTGTCCTGTATCAGCGAGTTTAAGTATTATGTCTTGCTTTTTTTTGAAATTCATTGCATAGCTAATTTGATTGATTATGGATATTAATTTACCTTTTGCATGGTGTAAAAGGTAAATTTACGAATTGCTTATATTTAAAAATTCATCTATATGTTTGATTGCAGTTTGTATACGCTTAGGGCCGATGCCATTTACAACACGGTAAGGCTTATTAAGTTGTATGATTTCTGACTTATACCATTCATAAAAATAGTCTCGGTCGTTGCCATGCTCCCGTACATTATCAGCTTCCCAAGGAATATCCGGTTCACATAACAAATATAAGTCGAAGAAACCGCTTGCTAATTTATCTAATACAAAATCAGGCACTTGTCCGTAACAGTATTCAAACCATACCTTGGTGATAATCAAATCAGTATCAAAAAACACCAAGCCATTTTGGTTTGCATCAGCATATGCTTGTTCTGCTGCTATTTGTTGACGAGCAATCTGACTAATATCATCAAAATTATAATCTCGATCTAAATTTTCCACATAAGTGCGTGCATATTCCGGAACCCAATCAGCATGATAATGCTTGGCTAAAGCAGCAGCTAATACAGATTTTCCTGTAGATTCCGGGCCTATAATCGCAATTTTGTTCATTTTTCACTACTTTTGTCGAAAAATTCAAAAGATGCGCAAATTTACGATATTTATTCTGTTTTTGCTTAGTTTTTTTGTTTTACCAACAAGTTTAAACGCGCAAGGAGTAGATATAGGGATACTCAAACCAATCAATCATGTTGCTCCCGGATTAAAACCGGTTTCCGTTGGGCTCTCTGAATCTGCTGCGTATATCAGTCTGAGTACACCCATTATCATAGGTGCTTATGGTGCTGCTTATGGCAATGAAGATTTAATGAAAGACGCTTTCTATATAGCTTTGGCGTCGGGTGTCAATTTATTGGCTACCTATGGTTTGAAGCAGATCATTGTGCGTCCGCGACCAGCCATTACTTATCCATCAGACATAGATCCATATAAAGATTTGAAAAGCCTGTCCATGCCTTCCGGGCACACTTCCGGAGCCTTTTCAACAGCCACTGCTTTGACCTTGAAATACCCTGAATGGTATGTGGCTGTTCCGGCATTCACTTGGGCAACAGCAGTGGGATTTTCGCGTATGCACCTTGGTGTACATTATCCATCTGATGTGTTGGCCGGTGCCGCCTTAGGCGCAGGCAGTGCCTATCTCACTTATTTGTTGAACGAATGGTTGTGGAATAATTACGATATTAAACATTGGAAAGTCATTAAAAAGCATTAGGAGCAAGGCTTCAAGCATATTAGCTTTAGTTTATGTTATAAAACATGTTAATAAAACCAATTTTTTCATGAAAATTTTATATCTTGTCGCTCCTTTTTTAGCAATTAATATTTTAGCTAAAATAGTTTATATCAGCAAGTTAGTATTTTAAGAAATATCAATTTTATACATTTATGAAACAATATCAATCAAATTCAATCCGGAATATCTCTTTGATGGGCAGTTCCGGCTCCGGGAAAACCACTCTTGTTGAATCTATTCTCAATGAGAGTGGTGTTATTAAACGTAAGGGCTCAATAGATGCTCAAAACACAGTATCGGATTATTTTCCTGTAGAAAAGGACTATGGTTATTCGGTGTTTTCTACTGTAATTCAGACTGAGTGGCAAGATAAAAAATTAAATTTTATTGATTGTCCGGGCTCTGATGATTTTGTTGGTGCCGTTGTTACTTCCCTTTATGTTACTGACGTAGCTGCTATTTTACTAAACACTCAATATGGTGTTGAGGTAGGCACAAACAATCATGTTCGTTATGCTGAAAATGCTGGTAAGCCCATAATTTTAGTGGCCAATCATTTAGATCACGAAAAAGTGGATTTTGACCGTACGCTTGAACAAGTGAAAGAGAATTTCGGTAACAAAGTGGTTGTATTGCAATATCCTGTGAATGCAGGTTTAGCTTTCGACGCTGTGATTGACATCATGAAAATGAAGATGTTAAAATTTAAAGCCGGCGGTGGTGCAGCAGAGATATTGGATATTCCTGCAGAAGAAAAAGCCAAAGCGGAAGCTTTACAAGAAGCATTGATAGAAGCGGCAGCTGAGCATGATGAGGCTTTGATGGAGAAATTCTTTGATGTAGGTGTTTTGACAGAAGAAGAAATTTTGCAAGGTGTACGTGCAGGTGTTGCTTCTTGTGGTATGTATCCTCTGATTACAGCTTCTGGTCTTCATGGACAAGGCGTTGCCGATTTCATGAATTTTATTGCTAATGTTGCGCCTTCTGTACAAGATGTAGCTAAACCACAAACCAAATCTGATGATGAGATTGCTCCGGATGCATCTGCACCAACCAGCATATATGTATTTAAAACAAGCGTAGAACCGCATATTGGTGAGGTTTCTTATTTTAAAGTAATGAGTGGTACTTTGAAATTAGGCGATGATTTGAATAATGTGAATAGAAGTTCAAAAGAACGTATTGCACAAATATTCTCTGTGGCCGGACAAATCCGTACCAATGTGGAAGTGCTTTCCGCAGGTGATTTAGGTGCTACCGTGAAATTAAAAGATACCAGAACAGGTAATACTTTAAATGCTAAAGGTATTGATTATGACTTTAAAGCCATTGCGTATCCTTCTTCCAAATATCGCCGTGCTATCAAAGCTTTATCCGAATCAGATGATGAGAAACTAAGTGAAGTTTTGGCAAGAATGCGTGAGGAAGATCCAACTTGGATAGTTGAGCAATCCAAAGAATTGAAGCAAATGATTGTCCATGGACAAGGTGAATTCCACTTGCGTACTTTGAAATGGAGATTGGAAAATAATGATAAAATTGCCGTGGAATACAGAGAGCCTAAAATTCCTTATAGAGAAACTATTACCAAGACTTCCCGTGCTGATTATCGCCATAAAAAACAATCTGGTGGTGCAGGACAATTCGGTGAAGTGCATATGATAGTTGAACCCTATATTGAAGGTGCTCCGGTTCCTGAGACTTATCGTTTTGGTGGACAAGAATTTAAAATTTCAGTTCGTGATACCCAAGAAATTCCTTTGGAATGGGGTGGTAAAGTTGTGTTTATCAATTCTATCGTTGGTGGTTCTATCGATGCTCGTTTTTTACCAGCTATTTTGAAAGGTGTGATGGACCGTATGGAACAAGGACCTTTGACAGGCTCTTATGCGCGTGATGTACGCGTGATTGTGTATGATGGTAAAATGCACCCGGTTGACTCCAATGAAATTTCTTTCCGCTTAGCCGGTAGAAACGCTTTTGCGCAAGCATTTAAAGAAGCAGGTCCTAAACTGTTAGAGCCTGTTTATGATGTGGTTGTATTGGTACCATCCGAACGCTTAGGTGATGTGATGAGTGATATGCAAGGTCGCCGCGGCGTAATCATGGGTATGGAAAGTGAAAAAGGTTTTGAAAAACTATCCGCTAAAGTTCCTTTAAAAGAAATGAGTAGTTATTCTACCACCTTGAGTTCTTTATCCGGTGGTCGTGCATCTTTCAGTATGAATTTCTCCGGTTACGAATTAGTGCCTATGGATATTCAAGATAAACTGCTGAAAGAATACGAAGCATCTAAGAATGAAGAAGATTAATAACTGATTCTTTTTAGTTCAGTATGTATAAAATGGGCATGAGGAATTTTAATCCTTGTGCCCATTTTTGTTAGCATGCTTCCAACCTTTCTTTTGGCATATCAATTGACTAAAGGGAAATACCATTATGTGAGTGATTGTAAGTGGCTGATATTCAGCCTATATTTTTGAGTGACAGTTAGTTTTATAGCATAATGGCATAAATATCCATGCCAAATTGGCAGTAAATTTAGAAATATAATGAGTAAACAATTTGATAAGTTTTTCACGGATGAAATGATGGGTGCAACGGAAGTCTTTCCAATTATCTCTTTGGATGAGCGTTCTGAAGATATCCAGCTGGAAGATGGTGCTGTCTTGCCTATTCTCCCATTGAGAAATATGGTGGTTTTTCCAGGTGTTTTGATGCCTATCGCTGTTGCACGGCCCAAATCTTTGAAATTAATTCGTGATGCCCATGAGAATGATAATTTAATTGGCGTTTGTACGCAAACAGATAAAAAGACTGAGGACCCTTCTATCAATCAATTGCATAGCATAGGCACCGTAGCAAAAGTAATTAGAATTTTGGAGATGCCTGATGGTACTACTACCGTCATCATAGAAGGAAAATTACGATTTAAATTAGGGGAACTTGTGAAGACTAAACCTTATATGCAAGTTCGTGTAACGCCTCTAATAGAGGTAGTTCCCGAAGATTCCAAACCTGAGGATGTGTTTCCTGCTTTGGTATCTTCCATCAAAGATTTATCTGTAGAAATGATATCAAATTCTGGTATGATGCCTCCGGAAATTACCTTTGCTATCAGGAATATCGAAAATCCAAGCTTTTTAATTAATTATATCAGCTCTAATTTTAGTTTTCCTATCAAGGATAAGATTAAACTACTTGAATTTGATGCTATTTTAGACAGGGGATATAGCTTGTTGGAATTGCTGAATAAGGAGTCGCAGCTGCTTGAAATAAAGATGAATATTCAAAATAAGGTTAAGGCAGGTATAGACCAGCAACAACGGGAATATTTTCTACAGCAGCAAATGAAAACCATTCAAAATGAGCTGGGTGGCGCTTCTCCTGAACAAGATATTGCTGATTTCCGGGAACGGGCTGCTAATAAAAAATGGGGTGAGCAAGTTCAAAAAACATTTGAAAAGGAATTGAAAAGATTGGAGCGTACCAATCAGCATTCCCCTGATTATTCCGTGCAATTGAACTATATCGAAACCATGTTAGATCTGCCATGGAATGAATATACAAAAGATAATTTCAATTTAAAACATGCCGTAAAAGTCTTGGATGCAGATCATTTTGGTATGGAAAAAGTGAAGGATCGCATCATCGAACACTTAGCCGTGCTGAAATTGAAAGGGGATATGAAATCACCTATTATTTGTCTGTATGGTCCTCCGGGCGTTGGTAAGACTTCCCTTGGAAAATCTATTGCTAAGGCACTGAATCGTAAATATGTGCGGGTATCTCTTGGTGGTTTGCACGATGAGGCTGAAATTCGTGGTCATAGACGTACTTATATAGGTGCTATGCCGGGTAGAATTATGCAAAATATCTTGAAAGCTGAGTCTTCTAACCCTGTTTTTGTATTAGATGAAATAGATAAAATCACTTCAGATTATAAAGGTGATCCCTCTTCAGCACTGTTAGAGGTGCTTGATCCTGAGCAAAATATGGCTTTCCATGATAATTATTTGGATGTTGATTATGATTTATCGAAAGTCTTATTTATTGCTACTGCCAACCATTTAAATAATATACCGCGTCCTTTATTGGATCGTATGGAATTGATAGAGGTGAGTGGTTATACGCAAGAGGAAAAGGTAGAAATAGCCAAGAGGCATCTGGTACAAAAGGAGTTAGAGAACCATGGTTTGAAATCTAAGCATATATCCTTGCGGAAACCTGTGATTGCACAAATGATTGAATCTTATACGAGGGAGTCCGGTGTTCGTTCATTGAATAGGCAAATTGCTGCTCTGATGCGTAAAATTGCTAAGATGGTTGCTACAGAAACAGATTATAATCCTATCATTTCAAAAGATGATTTAAAAACTTATTTAGGTGCACCGCGTTTCAGCAAAGATAAATATCAGGGGAATGATTATCCGGGTGTTGTGACCGGCTTAGCGTGGACGCAGGTTGGTGGCGAGATTTTATTTATTGAGTCCAGTTTAAGCAAGACCAAAACGCCAAGATTGACTTTAACAGGAAATTTGGGTGACGTAATGAAAGAATCGGCCATGCTTGCTTTGGAATACATCAAATCACAAGCGGATATTTTGAATATAGATGCTGAGTTGTTTGATACGCGAAATGTGCATGTGCACGTTCCCGAAGGTGCTATTCCTAAGGATGGTCCCTCGGCGGGAATCACTATGGTCACAGCTTTAGCATCCGCTTTTACGCGCCGAAAAGTTCGCAAGCATATAGCGATGACGGGCGAGATTACACTAAGAGGTAAAGTATTACCGGTAGGAGGTATTAAAGAGAAAATTTTAGCAGCGAAGCGTGCCGGTATCACCGATATCATTTTAAGTACGAATAATCAAAAAGATATAGATGAAATCAAAGCTGTTTATTTAAAAGGTCTTAAGTTTCATTATGTTGATGATATCATGGAGGTCTTGGATTTTGCTTTGCTGAAGTCTAAGGCATAAACAATATTTTTAAGTATAAAAAACGCAGAATCTGCTAAAGGTTCTGCGTTTTTTGCTTTTGGATATACGGTTTAACTGTTTAGAATGGAAGTCCGCTATCATCTTCTTCGGCAGGTGCAATATCAGGATCATTGCTAGCTACCGGAGCTTGTGATGTTTCAGCGGGAGCAGTAGTAGCGCCAGGAGCACCACCATCACTGTCGCCCTTTCTTCCTAACATCTGTATGTTTTCAGCATAAATCTCGGTCGTATACCTTTTTACACCGTCTTTTTCCCAAGAACGTGTTTGGATTTTACCTTCAACGTACAGCTGCATGCCTTTCTTAAAATACTTTTCAGCAATTTCAGCTAAGCCGCGCCAAGCAACAATATTGTGCCATTCCGTGCGATCAGGAACTTGCGTACCATTCTGCATGGTGTATCCACGCTCAGTAGTTGCCAAAGAAAAATTGGCAACAGCTACATTGCGCTCTAAATAACGAACCTCAGGATCTCTCCCAACATTTCCGACTAAAATAACTTTGTTTACAGACATAATTTTTTGTTTTTAGGTTGATAAATATTAGTAAATACTGTGTAAAAGTAGTCTAAATACAATTGCTTACCAACCTTAATTTATAAATAAATATTAAAATTCTCCTTGATTCAATATAGTTTACCTTTTGAGTATCAGATTTTTACCTTTTGCACTCATGCGTGTTTAATTTTTACCTTTTGCACCGACTGATGCGATTGTTTCTATTTCGATTAATGCACCCAAAGGTAAGCTTTTTACTGCAAATGCAGCCCTTGCCGGGAAATTATCTGTGAAATATTGAGCATAAACTTCATTCATTGCCGAGAAGTTTTGAATGTCACTAAGATAAACACGGTTAAATACTACATTATCTAAACTTAAATCAGCAGCTTTCAAAATAGCTTTGATATTTTGAAAAACTTGATGGGTTTGTCCGCTTATATCCTCCTGCTCAATTTTTCCTGTTTCAGGATTGATGGGTAATTGACCGGAAATGTATAAGGTGTTGTTGGACATAACAGCCTGACTATAGGGGCCAATGGCTGCTGGAGCTTCAGTTGTGTTGATGATTGCTTTCATGACAAATTGATAAAAAATGAGAAACAAAATTAGTAAAATTTTTGCTTATTGCAATTTTTAGTGTAAATCAATTGCTGTTGAACTTCTCCGCTATTTTAATTATCTTTGCAACGCAAAATTTTGTACTATTTTAGTATGCTATACTTTAGCTTTCAACAGTGTTATAGCTACGAAAGTGAGCATTGAGGTTTTCAATAATGAATTTTATTTTCTAACATCATATTTTAGTTTGAATGGAATTAGCAAGCAAGTACGACCCGCAAAATATTGAATCGAAGTGGTATCAGTATTGGTTAGATCATGGTTTTTTTAAATCTCAGCCTGATAATCGTGAACCTTACACTATCGTAATTCCGCCACCTAATGTCACCGGTGTTTTGCATATGGGACATATGTTGAATAATTCTATTCAGGATGTGTTGGTTAGGCGTGCGCGTATGTTAGGAAAGAACGCTTGCTGGGTGCCGGGCACCGACCATGCATCTATTGCTACAGAGGCAAAAGTGGTTGCTAAATTGGCTGATGAAGGTATTCAAAAATCGGATTTAAGTAGGGAAGAGTTTTTAGAACATGCTTGGGAATGGACACATAAACACGGTGGAATTATACTCGAACAGCTTAAAAAATTAGGTGCTTCTTGTGATTGGGATAGAACGGCTTTCACGATGGATGAGCTACGCTCTGACAGCGTAATTCGTGTGTTTGTCGATCTTTATGAAAAAGGTTTGATTTATAGAGGTGTTCGTATGGTGAATTGGGACCCTCAAGCCCTGACTGCTCTTTCAGATGAAGAAGTGATTCATAAGGAGGTAAATGGTAAATTGTACTATTTGCGCTACCCCATCGAAGGGGAAGATGGTTATGCTGTTGTGGCTACAACCCGCCCTGAGACTATCTTAGGTGACACTGCCATGTGTATCAATCCCAATGATCCGAAAAATGCCCACTTAAAAGGTAAAAAAGTATTGGTGCCGCTTATTAATCGCCCCATTCCGGTTATTGAAGATGATTATGTGGATATAGAATTTGGTACCGGATGCTTGAAAGTTACGCCCGCCCATGATGTGAATGACTATGTATTAGGTGAAAAGTACAACTTACCTACTATCGATATTTTTAATGATGATGGTACATTGAATGAACACGGTGCCATGTATGCAGGCATGGATAGATTTGATGTGCGAGTGAAAATTGAGGAAGATCTAAAGCAAGCTGGTTTATTAGAAAAAACCGAGGATTATACCAATAAAGTTGGCTATTCTGAAAGGACAGATGTGGTGATAGAACCTAAACTATCCATGCAATGGTTCTTGAAAATGGAAGATTTAGCGCAACCTGCCTTGAAAGCGGTGATGGATGATGAAATCAAACTTTATCCTACAAAATTTAAAAATACTTATCGCCATTGGATGGAAAACGTGAAAGATTGGTGTATTTCACGTCAGCTATGGTGGGGACATCGTATCCCTGCTTGGTTCCTTCCGCAAGGTGGACATGTGGTTGCAATAACGAAAGAGGAAGCTTTTGAGAAAGCTCAAAAAATAGTAGATTATCCTATTCAAATAGATGATTTACAACAAGATGAAGATTGTTTAGATACTTGGTTCTCCTCTTGGCTATGGCCAATTTCTGTGTTTGATGGTATCAATAATCCGGATAATGAGGAAATCAATTATTATTATCCTACGGATGATTTGGTGACTGCTCCGGAAATCCTGTTTTTCTGGGTTGCCCGAATGATTATTGCCGGCTATGAATATGAACAAGATATGCCTTTTAAAAATGTATATCTAACGGGTATTGTGCGTGATAAATTAGGACGCAAAATGTCAAAATCATTGGGTAATTCACCCGATCCTTTGGATTTAATTGCTAAATATGGTGCTGATGCTGTTCGTTTGGGGATGTTGTTTACCTCGCCCGCAGGCAATGATTTACCTTTTGACGAGTCACTCTGTGAGCAGGGACGTAACTTCAATAATAAAATTTGGAATGCTTTCCGTTTAGTGAAAGGATGGGAAGTAGCTGCTATTGAACAGCCTGAATCAGCTGCTATGGCTGTTAAATGGTTTGATGACCGCTTGTCACAAATATTGGCTGAAATAGATGATCTATTTTCGAAATTCCGACTTTCAGAGGCTTTGATGACTGTCTATAAATTATTTTGGGATGAGTTTTCATCTTGGTATTTAGAAATGGTGAAACCTGCTTATCAACAAGCAATAGATAAAACGACCTATCAAGCTACATTACAGTTCTTTGATAAATTATTAAAGGCGCTCCATCCTTTTTTACCTTTTATCACGGAAGAATTGTGGCAGTCTTTGGAAACTCGTGAAGATGGTGAAAGCATCATGGTTGCAGATATGCCAAAGCCAAAAGACATTGATGATGCATTCATAGCACAGTTTGAAAAAACCAAGGAGATTATAGCAGGAGTGCGCACTATCCGTTTACAGTATAATATCCCCAATAAACAAACCTTGCAATTAGAGATTGTTGGCAGTCATATGACTGATTTTGATACAATTATAGCTAAGCTATGTAATTTAGATAAGGTTCATGCTGTAGCACAAAGATCGCAAAATTCAATTGCATTTTTAGTTGGAACCACTGAATATGCTGTTCCAATGGAGGACTTATTGAATCCTGAAGAGGAAATCAAAAAGATGGAAGAAGAGATAGTTTACTTAGAAGGGTTTATCAATATTGTCATGAAAAAATTAGGTAATGAGAAATTCGTTGCCAATGCAAAACCACAAATTGTGGATGCAGAACGTAAAAAACATGCTGATGCCCTTAGTAAAATCGAATCTTTACAAGAGGCTATTCAAAGATTAAAAGACTAAAATTCTATCATTGTGCATATGGATAAATTATGGACAAGGAATTTTATTAGTGCCTGCATAGGTAATTTCTTGTTGTTTTTTGCTTTCTATTTATTACTTCCTATTTTACCACTCTATTTAATAGATGATTTTCAAGCATCCAAAACATTAGTGGGCGTAATATTGTCATCCTATACTTTGGCAGCTTTGTTAATTCGTCCATTTTCAGGGTTTTTATTGGATTTATTTAGAAGAAAACCACAATATCTCATTGCCTTTTTCTTGTTTGTCATCAGTTTTATTGGGTACCCAATCGTGACAACCATTAATTTGTTTTTGGTGCTCAGAATGTTTCATGGTGCAACTTTCGGTTATCTAACCACTGCAAGCAATAGTTTAGTTGTGGATATTTTACCGGCTTCCCGCAGGGGTGAAGGCTTAGGGTTTTTTGGTGTAGCCAACAACTTCGCTATGGTGGTAGGCCCCATGACTAGTTTGCTACTGTATGAAAGAGGGGTACCATACGATTATATATTTTATCTTTCTATTTTCTCAGGATTATTGGGGTTAGTCTTTGCCCTGATGATTAGGGTGGATAAAATCTTTGTGCCTACTCCCCAACTTGCATTTACATTCGACAGATTCTTCTTATTCAAAGGCTTTAAAGCTGGTATATCATTTCTGCTAAGTGGTATTCCTTATGGGATGTTTATGACTTATTTAGCCATTTATGGAAAGGAATTAGAAATCAATATCGGATTGGGCTTTTTCTTTACTTTATTAGCCATAGGTTTGGTTGCTTCTCGTATGTTTTCAGGAAAAATGGTAGATAGAGGAAAATTAACAGCAGCTATAAGATTAGGATTATTTATTGCTTTTGTTGGATTGATTTTATTAGCATCTTTACAGCGAATCAATATCCAAAGTCATACTACTGTAGTGGTGCTATTCTTTATAATACCCGTAGTTTTAGGCTTAGGATATGGCTTAATATTCCCTGCGTTTAATACGCTTTTTGTAAACTTAGCTCCAAATAACCGACGAGCTACGGCAAGTTCAACCTTTATGACAAGCTGGGATTTAGGTGTTGGAGCAGGTCTAGTTGCCGGTGGTCGTTTTGCGGATTCACTTGGTGGACTATCCTTGGCTTTTGCAATAGGTGGTATGTTGGCCTTATTTTCCTTTGTCTATTTTGCCAAAGTTGTGGAGCCACATTTCCATAAAAATAAACTTAGATAAGGGATGTTTTATAGAATGTCAGGGTGGGTCATTTTCTCGGAGCTCTCCTGATTGTCTTCATTATAATGCTTTACCCAATCAATATAATCTTGGATTTTTTGTGTTTGTCCGTCAAAAAGCTTATCTACCACAATAATATCTGCACCGGCATTCAGCGCAGTATTAACATGCTCTTGCGTATGAATACCACCTCCCACTGCAATGGGGAGCTCGGTTTTGCTTTTAACTTGGCTGATAAGTTTGGATGAGACCGGATAAATTGCTTCTTTTCCGGCTCCAAGAAAAGTCATGCGCATACCCAAAAGTTCGCCTGCTAAAGCTGTAGAAGCGGCAATTTCATAATTAGTGGCCGGAATAGCCACGGTATTACTAAGATATTCTATAGTACTTAATTTACCACCATCAATTAATACGTAGGATGTAGGTATGACTTCTATGCCTGATTCCTTTATCATATTGGCTGATTTAATATGCTGTCCTATAAGGTATTCAGGATTTCTTCCAGATAATAAAGATAGATAAATCAGTGCATCAGCTTTTCCAGAAAATTGGGAAGCATCGCCCGGCATCAGGACTATAGGGGCATTGATTTCTTCTTTTAAAATTTCAATCATGCTATCAACAGAGTGAGTCGACATATTTCCACCAACAAAAATAAAGTCAGGTGTAAATATTTTTAACTCAGCAATAATAGAAGCTAAGTTGCGCAAATCAAATTTGGCAAGATCGATAAAGATAGCAAGCATTTTTTTGCCCGCTTCTCTATTCAGTAAAATCTGTCGATAAATTTTTGTATTGTTCATAATTTGAAATTATTGATTTTGATAAAAACTATCAAATAAAAATGGTATATCTTTTAAATAAATAACTTATACGTCAGCTAAATAACTGTTTTTATCAATAAGCAGTTGTCAGGCTGATTCTTTTGTCAATGCCAAAAACTAAACTATAGTATTCATTTTGAATGTACTGTAGTCTATAAATTCTTGAAGCAGATACATGTAGAACATTTAAACTGCCTGAATCGTTCAGTTGAAATGGAAGTATTTCTAATTCTTGTGAAAAATTTATCACCTTTTTGCCAATTATCTTAAACAATGCCTCTTTTGCCGACCATGCAATTTCATAATATCCGGCTTGTTGCACTTGCTCAAAATAGCGTAATTCATCAGGACCTAAAAAGCGTTTTGCTATGCGTTCGGTTTTGTCGGTTCTACATTCTATATCAATGCCTACAGGATGTTGCGGATGGGTAATCACAGCCACATAGGCCTTGCTATGTGTAATGCTGATATAATCAGTACGATTACGTAAAAAAGGTTTGTTATCGTCATGGTAGTCAACAATTACCTCAGCTCCCAATGCTTTATTGAGTAGTATACGTGCAATCAAAAATTCTTTTTGCCTTTTCTCTATTTTGAATTGATGAAATTCATGACTATAGTCTTGAAAATTAGTCAATAATGGTATCAAAGATCCTACATCCTTATCAGTTGAGCTGATAAATATCTTAGCGTTTTGGTATGTCAATTCATCTATCTTCATTGCCACCTAAAACTTTCCATCAATTGAATAACATCTTTCCTTACGTATGCAGCCATAGGGGCTATAGAGTCTTTATTGGGTACATTATTGAAATACACAGCACCTCTGAAAAAATGTTTTACGCTGTCCGTCAGTGCAAATTGTACAACTGAAGCTACATCCCCATGCAAATCGTACAAAATCCCATATACATCATTTTCCTGATTACTGAATGCAATCTCTTGAATATCATCCGCTTTTACGATATGCTTATAGGCCGAACGATGCGCATCTTCGGTTAATTCGTACAATTTACCTTTTACCTCCTTGTAACTGCAATGAATAGCTGCATTTAAATTTGGGTAAACAATATCTATCCAATACTTCTCATTGGGTTCAGCTTTCATTTGCAGTTCGGCATGTTTTGACATTTCAAAAGTATAGGGAAGTTTAGCTGTTGTAAATTGATAAGCATGTTTAGGCAAATCTACCCTGAAATAGCCATAAGGTTTGGGATATCTACTTTGTTTACAGGAGATAAACAAAAAAATAAGCAGGCCTTGCAATAGCAGAAACAAAAATGATATGTTATTTCTTTTTTTGCTCATTGCTTAAATTGTTGATTATCAACTTCACCCTCCTAATCCTGCGTTTATCAACTGCCAACACCTTAAAACTATACTTGTCGTGTTCTATGATGTCATTTTTCTTAGGAAACTCACCTTTTAATTCAAGAATTAAACCGGCCAAAGTCTCGACTTCATCCGTGATATTACCAAAATCATCCTCATCAATCTCGTCTATTTTAAAGAAATCATTGAGTAATATTTTAGCTTCAAAGATAAAACTATTTTCATCTACTTGCGTAAATAAAACCTCCTCTTCATCGTATTCATCGCTGATCTCACCCACAATTTCTTCAATAATATCTTCTAATGTAATCAATCCGGAAGTACCACCGTACTCATCGACTACCATGGCTAAATGGACTTTGTTTTGTTGGAATTCTCTTAATAAATCATCTATCATTTTGGTATCGGGAACATAATATGCTTGCCGAATTAATGTCTGCCATCTAAAAGAATCCGGTTTGTCAAGATGTGGTAATAAGTCCTTGCTATACAGGATCCCCTTGATATTATCCGGTGTTTCAGAATATACGGGTATTCGTGAAAATCCCGAATCCGTAATGGCATTGAGTAATTCTTTATAAGATGTTTTAATGTCCACACTCACCATATCTACCCGAGAAGTCATAATATCTACTACCTGAATATTGGCAAATTTTATAATGCCTTCTAAAATTTCTGTGTCCTCATTGCTTTTATCGGAGGTAAGTTCCAAAGCATGAGACAATTCATCCATGGAGATATTGGGTTTATTATGTTTTTCTAAACGCTTGTTCATGGCGTCTGTCGAACTGACCAAAATATAGATAATAGGTTTGAAAAGTTTTTGCAAGAAAAGGAGGATGGGAGCGGTAAAAGATGCGACTTTCTTGCTTTCCTTGGATGCAAATATTTTGGGTGTTATTTCAGCAAAGAATAAAAGAATAAAAGTGATAATGATGGTTTGAAAAATAAAAGCCAATATGGTTGATCCACCAAAATCTATCAGATTATAACTTACAAAAGTAAGAATGAGGATGATAGCTACATTTACGAAGTTGTTACCTACCAAAATTGTAGCTAAGAGCTTTTGAGGTTCTTGCAAAAGATGATGGATGCGTTGATCGGTCTTTTTGTCACTTTGTTTGATTTTATCAAGTACTTGCGGTGTAAGCGAAAAAAAAGCGACTTCTGAGGCTGATATTAAAGCCGATAGAAGTAATAATAATAGGCTGACCGTTAGTGCAGAAAGCTCGTTAATAGTGAAAATTTTAAAGCTAATATTGTATAGATACACGGTTTTAGTTAAAATATTGATATAGATACGTTTATTTTGATTGTTACAAAAGTAGAAATTTTCTCTTAATATCAATCTAAAACCAACATTATTTTGTTATATTTGTGGTCTTAACCGTGAATATCACAACAAAAATATAGCTTTATGGAAGATAAATTAGTAACCCTTGCCATTCGTACCTACCACAGGGCACAAATGATTAAAGCTGTTTTGCAAGAAGAAGGAATAGAAACAGTAATTCATAATTTGAATATAGAACAACCTGAAATGGCTGTTGGCGTACGTGTACGTATCAAAGAAAGTGATTTGCCACGAGCCCTTAAAATAGTTGAGGAAATGGAAAAGGCATGGGAACAAGAAACACCTGTAAAAGAGAAAAAAATAGTACTAATTCCTATTGATTTTGCTGATCAAGTTACTAAGACTGTTGACTTTGGCTTTAAAATGGCTGAGAAAATTGATGCTGAAATTGTATTTTTATATGTTTATTTCAGTCCGGCTTTTACCATTTCCATGAATAATGATGTGAGTGTGTATAGTTTGAGTGACAGTGAGTTACTAAGGCGTATCATCAATTCTGCCAATGCAGACGTTGAAAATATGACCAACTATATCAACAAAAGAATACGTTCTGGTGAGTTGCCTAAAATCAAATACGAATTTGATTTAAAAGAGGGAGTTCCTGAAGATCAGATTTTGGATTATTGCAAAAAATACAAGCCCGATGTAGTAGTGATGGGCTCGCATGGTAAGAAAATTTCAAATGAGCTTTTAGGAAGTGTAACGGCTGAAGTAATTGAATTAAGCGAAGTCCCTGTGTTCGCCATTCCTGCTTCTTTTAATCGGGATAAATTAGATGATTTAAAGAAAATTGCTTTTATTACTAATTTTGAACAAAAAGATTTGATAGCAGTAGATAAAGTGATAGATACCTTTATGAATCCTGAGATGGAGCTGTGTTTTATTCATGCTTCCGATAAAGAAGGTCCGTGGGATGAAATTATCTTGACAGGTATCAAATCCTATTTTGCCAATCAATATCCAAGTGTTAAGATTAATTATGCCATGGTAGAATCTACAGATTCTCCTGAAAAAATCAATGAATTTATTGAAAAATTGGACATAGATTTATTAGCCTTTAATAGTCGCAGAAAACGTTTATTTGCGCGTATCTTCAATCCCGGCTTAGCCTATAAAATGATTTATCATACTGAAATTCCTTTGTTTGTGACGCATGTGTAAATTGTCTTTTTGCCTTGGTGCAAAAGGTAAAAAAAACGTGCAAATCGTCAAATTCTTCAGATTACATGTTATTTAGGTTTTATATTCAAAAAAAACTTCGTATATTTGCACCCGTTTTTTAAATAAATACAATTAATAATTTTTTAAAGACTAAGAAAAACAATATGTTAAATCATTATGAAACCGTTTTCATTTTAACTCCCGTTTTGTCTGACGCA
>CAYPYZ010000012.1:13171-21547 GCA_964414805.1 uncultured Paludibacter sp. | reverse complement strand
CATACAAGGAGAAACGTAATGACTAACAAAGAAACGAAACAAGCAAAAAGCCCAATATATAATCAATTATCTTAAAATAAAAAATGAAGGAAAGTAAGTATGAATATTAAAATTGGCAAAATAAACATTGGAACGCAGAATAAAAACAAGAAAATATTTGAAACATTGGAATTAAAAATATACGGCAGGTATTTAATTAAATCTTCTAATGGAGTAGACGAAATAACAATCATGGATATATCACCTGACAACAAGTATATTAAAATTTCTTGTTCTTCTCCCCAAAATTACGGATGGAGATTGATTGAATCAATGAATTTTATATGCGAATTAAAACATATTTAGCTAAACTTAATATATATTTTTTTCCACTATTGCTTATGCTGTAGTCGGTGTGCTATAAGTTAAGGGTACACTTTTTACGTTCAAATAAAGCTAAAAAGGGGGGCTGTAGAAACCAAAAAGAAGCCAAAAAAACAGGTAACCCATGCAATTACCCTAATAAAAAAAATAATAAAAGAGGTAAAAATGGTACGCAATTTTGACACATTCGGTAATGAAGATTTATCAACCCCTGAAATCAAACTAGTACAAAATTTAGGCAGTGCAGATGCAAAACAAAACGGAGCAGTCCCTGGTGATTTTTATTTCCCATTGACTGGGGAAATCTTTAAAGCCCAAACCGGTTTCCGTTTTGTTTTGGCTGATGTTACTAAGGTTCGTACTTATTGGGGAAGGTCCGATATTAGTACTGACCCCCCGGAATGCTCAAGCACCAATGCTTCAAGCGGACAATCTGATACTGGTATCGATTGTTTAACTTGCCCTCATCGAAATGATACTCCTTGGACACTTTCAAAAGAAGAACGCAGAAATGTTTGCCAAACCAGTTTTGTATTATTGTGTGTTATGGCAAACAAGGAAAAAACCCCATTCATACTTAGAGCCTCTGGTACTTCGTGCAGAGCTGCCAAAGAATTATTCACAGCTCTTAAAATAAACGTTGATATAAACGGCGTTTACGAACGAGCTTTAATTCACGCTACCAGCGCTCATGTTAAAACCCCCAGTGGCGAAGCCTATGTACTCAAATTCGCTATTGACAGCATACTTAGCGATTCTCAAATGGACAATATCGGGCCGGTAGTTGCCAGTTTAATCGGTGAAACCTATCAGCCCCTTGCACTGGCTGCCCCAGATGTTTCGGATGATTTGGAACACATTTTTGATGAAGAACAAGCCAAGCCCGTTGATGCCCCTACCAAAAGAGTTAAAGATTTCGCAGCTTCGGAAGTTCCCACTAAACAGGTTGCTAAACCCGTAGCTACTAATACGCCCCAAAATGCACCTGCCGAAAACAAGAAAGCGGCGACTGAGGAAGATTTATTTCCTTTTTAGTCAAAAGGTTTTGGCTAATAAGAAGGGGCGGTGTTTATCGCCCCTTCTCCCCCTTTATTTTTAGACAGGAGTATTATTAATGGACGATTTAATCGTACAGGAGTTTGCAAATCTATTTACAGGTCGCAATGATGCTTGGGGTACTTATGGTCCGGAAGGAAAAGGACAGTGTATCAAAGAAAAGGTCACTATTGAAAATTACAAAGCTCACCTTGAAGGCAAAAAGAGTTTAGGTGTTTACCCTTTATTGCCTGACAACACATGTAAGTTTTTCGCTATTGACCTTGACGAAAAGAATTTTGAAAAAGCTAAAGCCATACGTAAAGAACTTTCATCTCACTATGTATACACCTATATAGCTAAATCAAAAAGCAAGGGTTATCACATTTATGGTTTTTTATCCGAACCTGTTCCTGCGGTTGAATTACGCAAAGTATTATCATACGCACTAAACAAACTTAATATCAAAGCTGAATTATTCCCTAAGCAAGATAAAATAGACGAAAAAACACAGTACGGAAACTATATAAACTTGCCCAGCTTTGGTGAAACCAGACCCTTTTTAGCTAATGATGAAACAGCTGTAGAACTGCCTAAAGCCATGAAATTATTTAGGAAAAATGGCACTACGGAACTGTTTATAGCCTTGAGAATGATACCTGATGTAAAGCCGAAAGTAATTGAACAAAAACTGCCATCATCTAAAAAGAGGAAAAAGGGCGACCCCCCGTGTATAGAAATGATGCTGAAAGGTATTTCAGAAGGGGGGCGTGATGAAGCTGCTTTCGCGCTGGCTAGGCATTATCTTGACGTAGGTTATGTAGCTGACGAAATTATGGGGCTACTTACTATTTGGGATGCTAAAAATAATCCCCCCATAAATGACCCGGTAGAACTTGAAACCAAAATACGTTCTGCTGAAAAAGGCTACGCTTTCGGATGCAAAAGCATAACTGATAATGCTAATTTATCTCATTTTTGCGTAGGTAAAGAAAATTGTAGATGGTTTCAAAAACAGGACGATGAACGCAAAAAAAATGGAAGCCTTAAAGAAAGCTCTGTTTATATAACAGATGACCAAATATACGAAGAAATAGTAGTAGATGGTAAAGCTAAATTTGTAAAATATGACAAGAATACTAAAAAGACTGAAATGGTTGACGAAATTGAAATACCTAACTGTTCCATAATACCTATTATGGGTAATGATGTAACAGAGGGGGCTGTATTATTGCCTGACGGCGTTGAAGATTACGGTACTACGGTTGACCTGGTCAACGCTATCAAAAACCATATTCACACTTATGCAGATATACCTCCTGTATTTCTTGAAATGTCCGCATGGTACATAATAATGTCATGGATTTACGATAAGCTCTCTACTTTATCGTATTTAAGATTTACCGGTGATACAGGTACGGGTAAATCTCGTTGTCTGGATACAGTAGGCAGAATTTGTTACAAGCCCATGCTTATGTCCGGGGCAGTAACGCCAGCCCCTATCTACCGTATTATCCGTAGATGGCGAGGAACAATGGTACTGGACGAAGCAGATTTTTCAGATACCAGCGAAAAAGCGGAAGTGGTTACAGTTTTGAACTGCGGTTTTGAAAGAGGGAGACCTATTATACGCTGCAATAAAAACGACCCTAACGACCTAGAAATCTTACCATGTTTTTGTCCTAAAATTATGGCTACCCGTTTTCGTTTCTCTGACGCTGCTTTGGAAAGCAGATGCCTTACCCATACAACAGAAGAAACAGATAGGGATGATATACCTGCTTTACTTGGCGAAACTTATTTTGAAAGAGAAAGAGTATTAAGGCGTAAACTTTTAAAGTGGCGTTTAGACCATTTTCACGCTGTAGACCCTAAGGCTATAGATGATATAGACCTGGGGAAAATAGAACCTAGGCTCAAACAAACAAGTTTGCCATTTGCTTTAGCTTTTAAAGACCTTCCTGATGTAATGGAACACTTTAAGCAGATGTTAAAAGACCGAAGCGCAGATGTTATGCAGGAACGGGCCGACTCTGAAAGCGGTAAAATCATCATGGGCATCTTTAAAGTAGCTTTAGAGCAAGGCAGGGACAGTGTTTATGCTGACGCTGTATCAACTTATCTTATAGATAAAGGTATGGCAATTACTAGAGACACTGTAAACAGGAACTTAAAAGCCTTAAACATCAAAAGAGCCAAAAACAGAATTAACGGCAAGCAAGCATGGTTTGTAGTATGGCAACAGCCATTAATGAAAAAGCTAATGCGCAGATACATACTCGACCCCGAAGATTATAAAAGTTTATTTGAGGAACAAAAACTAGATGACGAAATTAACTTTTAAATTGGGACGGCTGGGACGGCTGGGACGCACTTTACCCTATTTTTGTAATAAATATAGCGGTAAAGTGGCTGGGACGGTGGTTGGGACGCATTTAGCTTTAGTGGGACGGTTGGGACGGTTGGGACGCCCCATGGGGGACTCAGCCCTTTTTTTATTTGCCCCAAAAGGGTGGGACGGTTGGGACGGTTGGGACGGTAAAAACCCTAAAAACACAAACAACAAAAATAACGTTGGGACGGTTGGGACGGTTGGGACGGTAAAAACCTTTAAAAATGTTATTGAGTTTTTAAAAAATGGGACGGCTGGGACAGCAGCCTTTTTGCAAACTAGATTTTTTTTAATAGGGTTCTACGTTCAGTTGGGACGGCTGGGACGGCTGGGACGGTACATGTGTCGAGTGCCCCCTTTTATTATTTTTATATAAAAACATTGGTTTTTTGAATAATGTTTTTTATTTTAAATGTTTTTAAAATAAAAAAAGGGTGGCAGTACCCTGTGGGGCGTCCCAACCGTCCCAACAGTCCCAAATAAGGGTATTTTAAACGTAAAAAGCACTATAAAAAACGGGATTGCCCACCGTCCCACCAAATCCCAACCGTCCCAAGATAAAAAACTATAGTTAAAAAAACTAAAAGAGAGAAAAATGAAAATAGCCATAATAAATAGTTCACATCCAGTTTATAATTTGGCAATAGATAGGATGCAGTATAAACTGGGGCAAACCAATGAGGTTATCCGAAGCGGTAAATTTGATATGTTTCAGGTTAAATGTGATGAAGCCTATATATCGGCAATTTTTACTTGGGACTTGCCTAGGTTAATTTATGATGTTAAGGCTATGAAAGAAGTAGGTATTCCAAATATACAAATAGGAGGACCGGCAGTAACAGCGATGGCTGATTATGTAGAACAAGAAACCGGTTTGCCTGTAGTAAGAGGGCTTGACCAAAGGTTTGAAATAGCTGATGGGAATTATTTAACTACCTTTACCAGCAGAGGTTGTCCGCGAGCTTGTGAGTTCTGTTTAGTGCCCAAGTTAGAAGGCCGTAAGATGGTAGAATATGACAACTTCCCTATACCAACAGGAGTTAATCCATGGGTTTGCGATAACAATATTTTAGCTACCAGTTGGCAACATCAAACCTTAGTGGTAGATAAACTGCGTCATATTAAGAACCTAGATATTAATTCTGGTTTTGATGACCGAATTTTCCTTAAAAATCCGGATAAGTATTGGGATTTATACAGTCAATTACATCTTGAAAGATGGCGGTTTGCTTATGATAAACCAGAACAAAGGGACGCTATAAAACAATGCTCTGACTTTTTGCATAATAAAAATATCAGGTATAGCAATATAAGTGTGTTTTGTCTTATAGGCGGTTATGGTGAAACCTTTGACGAGGCAAGGGAACGGCTTGAGTATCTTATTAGTATAGATGTTACTCCGTATCCACAGCGTTACAAACCTTTAAATTCATTAACCAGAGATTATAATCCGCCAAATTGGAAAAACGGGGCTATAGAGTTGCTGTTTCAATTTTATGGTGTGCCTAATATGTGGAGGAGTATGAAATGGGAAGAATTTATTCATAAAGATAAAAAAGCAGGTGACTATCAAGGAATGAAGGAGGTAACGGATGTCATTTAATACAACTCAGAACATAAAAGACCAAACAGTCGAAGAATTAAGGCAAAGGGTTATAACTGGCAATGAAAAAATGCTTCAGTATTGGAAAGTACTTATTTCTTCAGATAGCGAGAAATATAATCAGAATATCGAAAGATATGAATCTGCTAATAAAAAACTTATTAATCTTTGCGACCTTCTGGAATTAAAAGGTTATAACCAGTGTTTATATATGTCAGAAGGCAAAAAAACAAGAAAATGTTTTGGTAGGGATGATGAAAGCTGGTGCGTAGTGTGTCCAGCTTCAGATGAAATTATTAAAAAAGCTAAGATTGATGATTATAAAGGAAGGGAACAAATGAATTTATTATAAAAAAGTATTGACTAATGGCAAATTACGGATAAAATAATACACAAGAGGATAAAGATGAGTAAACAAGAAGAACTTAACCCAACCATAGACCAGCTTAGAATTATTAAGCGTCTATCATTCGCTTTGGGCTTGGAAGAATCTAGTCCTAAGACAATGGCCGAAGCAGGATTCGAAATAACAAGACTGTCAACTTTACTGAAATCAAAAAAGTTTAAGGCTAAAAGATGATAATAGGTATAGACCCAGGACTGACCGGAGCTATCGCTTGTTTGGAAGATGATTTAACCTTTATATCAGTTTTTGATATGCCAGTAATGGCTCTTACCAAAGGTAGAAATCAGGTAAATGCTTCACAATTAGCTAAAATTATATCTGCTATAAAAACTCAAAACAAAAAAGTTATTGTTTATCTTGAAAAAGTTCAAGCTATGCCCGGACAAGGCGTAAGTTCAATGTTTTCATTCGGTCAGTCTTTTGGGATTATACTAGGCGTAGTTGCTACCCTGGAGCTGCCTTTAGTTCTAGTAACTCCTTTATTCTGGAAAAAGAATGCAGGGTTAATTCATACAGAAAAAGATAAGGCAAGAACATTGGCACAGCAATTATATCCGGAAGCCCCTTTGGGTAAAAAAGGAGATATTGGTAAAGCCGACGCTATTTTAATTGCAAGGTTTGGTCGTTGACCTTAATTTGTAATCACTGCCATACTTCTACCATTCTATATGATGACGAGGATGGTAATTTAAAATGTTTGATATGCGGTAGGGTTATTTTTTACAAAATAGATGAAAAAAGCGAGATAAGAATTGGCGAAACACAAACGCAAAGGCTTACAGAAAAAACGCCTAAGGAGAAGGAAAGAGAATGCCTCAAAAATGCTCATATTGCCAGTCCCAGCTATTACTAATGAGAAACTGGAATGAAAAATACCATTTAACTACATGCGACAATCAAGGATGTAAAAAATACAGGAATCCGGTAACTCCTATATTAATATCGTTAGTAAAGCAAAACTCTAAAGACAAAAAAGAATTAACTGATACAGAAATCATTGATAATTATGATTCGTATATGGAGAAAAACAAATGAAATTAATCCTTGAACCTATGGATATTTTATTAAGCAAGACTAAAGATACTAACTGGTTTTACAAACTCAAAAGATATTTTATAGGTAATCATGACCACGTTTTTGTTTACATGGGCAAATGGAAAGACGTGCATATGCTGTTTGAAAGCAACGGCAGGGGCGTTGTATTGCAATCTTTAAATACTAGGTATGGTGAAAACGTATGCGTACTTAGGTTGAAACACGATTTTAACGATAAAAAGAAATCGGTTTTTAATGAAGCTATCGCATTAGCTTCTGACCCTCAAGCTACTTATGATTATTGGGCAGTAGTTAAATATATCATACCGCAGGCTATATTACGTAAGTTGCATTTGGATAAATTTATTCCTGTTGGGTGGGAAAGAGATATAAGGCATATATGTTCAGAGGCTGTATTTGAAGTTTTTGTTAGAGGAGGCATAAAAAACTTATTGCCGAATTCAGAAGCTTTAGCATCTCTTTTGAATATAAATTTTGAATATTTATGGAGGAAGATTAGTCATATAAAAACTAAAAAACCATTAAAGTGTCCCATACCGGAAGACTTTATAACAAGCCCTTGTTTACAAGTGCTGGGTGATATAATTTTAACAGGAAAAAATATTAAGGAGTAATAAATGCCGCTTGTATTAATATGTAACAAATGCAAAAAAACAACCACGAAGAAAACATGGACAAATGAAGATTTTGCAAGTCCGATTTATTTATGCGATGAGTGTATACCAAAGTATATCACATGGACTAGTATGCCCGAAGGACAAAACCAAGAAGGAAAAGTGTTACAGGAATATATAGACCTTTGCCAGCAATATAATTTCTTTGCATTAGCTGACAAAGGTTTTAACGAGAAAAGAGATGAATTATTTAAAAAGTACGGGGTTAAAATGCCGGATAAGGCTACTAAGCGTAGATTACGCTTAGAAATGATTTTCAGGTTTATATCAGCTTATAATGCTTTCACTTTTGATAACCAAATAGAAACAGATAAATTAACTGAAGAAGTTTCATTTGGTAAAGAAAAGGAGTAACTAAAATGGTCAAAGGTAGATTTTGTTATATTGAGAAAAATAGATTTTGTCATGAATTATGTTGCGAAAATTGCGAACTCTACCTTCAGGACCAGGAACATAAAGCAAAAATAAATAATTATGCTCGTAAATATGTTAAAAAACCTTGGCTGGGCAAGAAGGAAGGTGAAATATTATTTAAACAACTTGATGATATAAAAAATAGAACAACTAAAAAATAGAAGGAAAAAAGGAAAAAGGAAAAAATGAAAAAACTTATTATCTCAATTTTTCTATCACTATTAATAATATTTGGCAGTGCCAGTTCCGTTATGGCGTGTAATCCAGATGTCGGGCCTCAAGGTCCAGTCGGGCCTCAAGGTCCAGTCGGGCCTCAAGGTCCAGTCGGGCCTCAAGGTCCTCAAGGTGACACTGGGTCTAATGGTCAAGATGGTATTGATGGTACTAACGGTATTGATGGCATCAATGGTACTAACGGTATTGATGGCATCAA
>CAYPYZ010000012.1:0-13071 GCA_964414805.1 uncultured Paludibacter sp. | reverse complement strand
ATCAATGGTACTAACGGTATTGATGGCATCAATGGTACTAACGGTATTGATGGCATCAATGGTACTAACGGTATTGATGGCAAGGACGGGACTTTGATTTATGTAGGGACTGAAATACCTTCGGTCAATACAGGAGTTGATAATGATATCTATATACAAAGTACCGGCGACCTGTGGCTTAAAATTAATGGTGAATGGGTAAAGCAATTCTCTATTAAAGGTGAACAAGGGGTTGCTGGAGTAGCTGGCATTAATGGTATTAATGGGCAAGATGGTATTAATGGTGCTGACGGTATTAACGGCACTGATGGTGAAGGAGTTAATAATTCGTTATTGTATCTTAATGGGCTAAGTATAATTTTAGTCCTTATTCTTTGCCTTATTCTTTCTATCAAAATTAACAAGATGCAGAAAATTATTGATAATACTGAATTGAGACTCGATTTATTGCATAACAATATTGAGCGTTTAAAAAGAAGTATTAGTCACTAATGCACATTCCCGATTCGTCTAACGGTAGGACACGAAGTTTTGGCCTTCGTAATGTGAGTTCGACTCTTACATTGGGAACTTTTTTTGTAGGTTTAAACTTGGCAGATGCCTTTCTAACCAACGCTATTATAACTATGGGAACAGGCATAGAAGGCAATCCTGTAACAGTAGGGTACGGGGCTAGTGTAATTACTAAGGTTATAATAGCAATAGCCGTAGTTATTATTCTAGCTCTGTTTAAAAAACTAAAACTGCTTAAAGTTTTAAATTGGTGCTTTACGGTAGTAGTGCTTTGGAATTTATCAATATATATTTTGGGGGTTATTAATGGATTATAATATAAAAGACTCTGGTCAGAGACAAGATTTTGAAACAGGAGCAAAGCGCGATATAGAAACTGGCAAGGGACGCTACGACTTAATTCCTTTTGAGTTATTAAGGCAACAAGCAATCCATTGCGAAAAAGGAGCAATGAAATACGGACTAAGGAATTGGGAAAAAGGTATTCCTTTATCAAGATTTCTTAGTAGCTCCATGAGACATTTATCTCAAGCCATAGATGGGCAAGAGGACGAAGACCACATAGCAGCTGCTTCGTGGAATTTAGCTTGTTATACAGCTACTAAAGAAAGGATTAAAAATGGAGAACTGCCAGTAACACTCGATGATGTTAGCCCAAATTGGGAAGAAAGAAAACATAGGAGACAATCTTGAAAACACCGTTATATTTCGCCCCTTGCGCCGTAGCTTGTAGCGAGTTTACCGATATTAATGGTAAGACTTTTAAACGAGATGTTGCATTTTCCCCTGTTCGTATAAATGGCAACGAAGAAGAAGAAATAAAGATTTCATATGGATGCAACTTATGGAAATCTTGTTATAATTTAGAATGCCAGTTTAGTTCAAGCAGGAATAAAGAAGAATTTAATAGCCCTAAAATAAAAGGGATTCCTAAACTTTAAGAAAGAAGAAATAATATGGAACATGAAATTTATTTTCAATCAGTTGTCGGGCCTTGTACTGAATTTGTGGGTGGTGATGGGCAAAAGAAGAAAATAACAGCCGTAATAAGTCCTTTTAAGATTATTCAGAAAGACGAAATGACAACTATAAAATCAAATTGTAATCATTATTTGGCTTGTAAAAACCCCGAATGTAGTTTCAGTAAAGAAAGTTTTCCTAAAAACTAAACTAGTTATTGTGATATATAAAAGGGGCGGTATTTCTACCGTCCCTTTTATATATTCTTTTACTTTGGGGGAATTCCGGGTTCTATTTAATTACTTGCAGGAATTAACAGCGGAACGCCAAGCAGCAATCTGACCAACCCGATTACCCGGTTTCTGACCACTAAGCTGTTTGCCCATACACCGAGCAAATTTGCCGGTATGCCCTTTAACATGAACACCCAAGATAGTCCGGGCAGCGCCAAGACCATTTACGCCATTCATATATTGCTTCATAATGTTTTCACCTCTTTTTATTTTTTTATATTTCGTTATTTCTAATATTCCCCCGGATAATTGAATTCTATTTATATTTTAAAAGAATGTCAATCTCTATAACTCTGGGCAGCGCAGTCTATTTCAAGAAGTTTTGCCTTAACGTTTTCAGGCACTCTGGTTTTAATATCATCAAGCAGCTCGGCGGCCTTTTCACCGTCCTGGTCCTTCCATATATCTTGTAAGCCTTTAGCTTCAGCAACTAAATTGTTTTCTTCGAGAATACCCAAATAAAAACTTCCAAGCGGAGCAAGTAAGCAAGGTGGGCAATTTTCTCCAAGTTCGTTTTTAGTTTTACCAGCAGCTAACCAATCTTTTATAGGCTTGATTTCTTTCAGAGTGCATTTAAATTCTTCGTCAGGCATGTTTTTCTCCTTTACATTTTTCAACGCTTTGCTTAAAAGTTTCTTTCCTATCGGAGTTTTTAGAAGCTAATAATTCATTATGCATACATTGATTAAAAACTGTTTTCCTTCTTTTATATTTAAGGTTAAACAGTCTGGGTATACTGCGGTTATTTATTCCAGGTATTATTTCAGCCATTTTGGTTACAACACTTTTCTAGGGCTATTTTAATAGCAAGGTCAAAATTTTCAATTTCAGGTTTTAACTCTTTTATCATACAGGCGGTTAAATCCTTTTTACTAACCTTGCATTTTCTGCCCTTAGATTTGGTTTCTACAGGGCGGTTTTTACACAGTTCAACAGCTTCCATTTTGGTTTTAGCTTTACCAGTGCATAGTTTAGCTCCCATGCACATATTATTTCCCCGTTCTTCACGGGTCATCTTGCCTTGCATATATTGTTTCATGCATTGGTTATATTCGGCTTTATCCATTTTTATTTTTTCTCCTCGTCTTCAGCTTCTTGGAGTTTTTTATCCAAACTATCCCTTACAAGAGTTTTATCACTTTCTGATAACTTGGAGTTTGCAATCTTTTCTTCAAACCATTCGCGAGCAATAACTTTTCTGCTATTTTGGGCTTTAGCAGCTAGTATTTCAAGTTCTTCTGGGGTAGATAGGTTTTCAAGACCGTGTCTTATATCACGGGAATCTTTTAGGGTTCTTATAGCCAACTTTTTAATATTACCTTCAAGGTTAACTGTCATTTCGGGCCTAAGGTCAACACGTTCCAGGGCATTAAATTCGTCAATAGCAGAAGAAACCCTATCGATTACATCGGAGCTCATACCATCTTTATTAGCAAACCTAATAGCCTCATTGAGCAGACCGGAAGCAGTTGAGAAATGGCCTAAACTGCAAGGGACACATCCGGTAGCTATAGCAGTTGCTTTTTCGGAGTTATGGTTTTGTTCTTCCTCGATAGGTTCTTCTTCAGTAATAGTTATTCTATTAATAGTAGGAGAGCCGGAAGCTCTAAGTTTAAAGTTCTTTTCGTCAATATCATCAGCTATTGCCATTAAGCGTGTATAGTCTGCAAGGGGAGGTGGCTCTGGCATTTTAATTTCGCTTATTTGCATTTTAAGTTCAGATTCTTTAATTCTGTTCTTAATTTGCTGGTTTTTTATAAGTTCTGACATAAGTTGTGTTCCGCCTTGAACAATGGCAGTGATTGTTTGAATGTTTATCTGCATAATACACCTCGCTTCTCTTATGATAAGTTTAAGGACTTTGTTAGTCAAGATAATTATTGACAACTACTAAATTGTATGTTATTACTTCTTTAACAGAACTCTTAAACATGTAAAGAGGGGTATATGAGCGAAAAAGAGCAATCAAACGATGGTTATGCTTGTTCGTGTGGTTTTAGAGCAAAAACAATAACTGAATACAAGCAACACCAATGCTGGGTTTCAAGAGAAGTTCGTAAAGGAAATGAAAAACAGACAGAGCATAAATCTTTAGGAAGATTTGATTTACTGACCGGCGAAATAACCATGCCTCCTTATCCTAAACGTACAAAACTAGAAAAAGAAATGTCACGTTATGCTAAGAAGAATAATAAACCAGTGCTCTCTGGTCCGATAGAAATTCCAGCTTCTCAATATTCTTCATCAGAGGAGCTCTTTCCAGATGAAGAAAATGGGACGAGTAAAAATGGTAATTTAGCTTCAGATAATGATAAAAATAAACAGCCTTTATCAAGAAATACATCCGACCCTAATGTTGCTACAGTAATTAAGGTAATTCCCAGGGTTTTAACAATGGATTACACTCCAATTATGCATATGGCGCAAACAGCAGCGATAAGGGAATTTCATTGGCGGTCAGATATGCCGTTACCGAATTTTATTGACACTGTAATGTATTTATTTTTCAAAGAGCATGGAATAATATTAGCTGGATATATAAAGGAGGAGGACAATTAAATGCCAGTTGAAGATGTCAATGTACCACGCAGATTATTAACACTTGACCCTAAAAGTGCAACTACAAAGGACGAATCAGAAGGAGACGAATATTGGGAGAAAAAAGCAAAAGCTACCAGGGCTAAAAGAGAATACATAGCAGAACAGGCTGCTATAGAATCAATAACAAGACCTACTGTTGCGGAGTCCCCATTTCAAGTAAAAGGTTCGGTAAACTTAGGTAATTTTGATATAACCGAGCAGGCTCGTGTTGCTTCCGAGAGGGAAGAAAAAGTAAGACAGGAAGCTTACGAAAGAGAAAAACAATTAACATCTAGGCTTGGAGAGGTTGAAAGGGAATTGGCAGAAAGCAAAATGAGCCAAGCATTAAGGGATATTGCTGGTCAGTTTGATAATAAACTCAGTGAAATTAACAGTAAGCTAAATAGCGCAAAAACAGGGGATACTAATAATATTGATAGTGTCTTATCGCAGCTTGATAGCCTTACTGCCCTTGCCGGTAAGCTAGGTTATCAAAAGTATTCACCATCTGCCAGTAATGGGGTAGGCGAAACTGCCGAGTCAATCAGATTAAAGATTGAACTTTCTCGTCTTGAAGCTGAAAATTTGCAAAGACAAAGACAGTACGAGCTTGATATGGAAAAATTCAGATATGAAATGAAAACGAATGACGAAGAAAGAAAACGACAGTATGAGCTGAAGCAGGAAGAAATGAAGGCTAAACAAAAACAGGATGATATGTTTGCGTCTTTGCCCATGATAATAGGACAAGGAATAGCTTCTGGTTTAAAATCAGCCCCAGACCCTAAGCCGGAGGCAAACACAAGGCAAATAAGTTCACAAGCTAAGCCTGTTCAAATGAATAAAAACGCACAAAAAGCTAATGTTCAAGAACAAATGCAGCATATAGAGTGTGAAGAAGGTGACGAAGGTCAAATCCCTTGTTCAAAATGTAATTCTCCTATTATCATATCAGAAGATACAACGGTAGCAGTTTGCGGTAATTGTGGTAAACGTATGAAAATAATACGCAGACCTAAAAACAACAATATCGCTAAAGAAGAAAGTTCTGAATACGCTACTGAAGAAAACGATAACGAGGATTCGAATGAGTAACGATTTTCTAAGTTCTTTTAAAAACGGGCTAATGAGTGCATTTGGACCAGGAGTAGCTAAAGGGGCTTTGGTAAAATTCTTAAAAGATACAGATTTTAAGTCAATTACTGAAATGATTAAAAATAATGATAGGATTTGGGATTATATTCCCGAATTACAGCAAAATAAAGTAATTGAGATGGCGCAGGCTTCAGATTTTTCATGGCTTACTGTTGACTGGCTTTTGGAAGCCGTACAAAAAGAGATGCCTTATTTGGTTAGTTATTTTTTAAGTTCCAAAAAAGCTATGGACTGGCTGGTTTTTCAACTTGATGATATAAAGCGAGAAGTCGGGTTGGAATAATTTCCCCAAAGTAATTCTTTTTGAAGCCTCGTAATTTTAATCTACGGGGCTTCAGCTTTATTCCTTGACAAATAATTGCATTGTATTAAAATGACTAATAGAGGAGATAGAAAATTATGTATATGGAAATAGTTGATAATCAGCCTATATCTGCTCGTTTCTTTGGTGAGGGACGCTGGCTTACAGAATTTATAACTCCTAATAATCTTGATGTTACTCAATTATATAATCAAATAACTAATGGCGCTTTTGACAGGATTGAAAGAATTACCAGGCTTCGCGGTTGGGTTACTGATAAAATTAAATATAAACCTTTTATCTCAGGTACATTACGTATAGAAAATAATGTCCAAACCAATAGGGATGTCTGGATGGATTCTGCCCTTACAATTCGCACTAGGGTTGGCAATTGTGCCAATAAGGCTTTTCTTTTAGCTAGTCTTTTACGCAGAGAACTTTCGGACACTGAAGTATTCTGCGTATTTGGGAATTTATATAATTCTCCAAACTCTGACCAAGCTGGTGGTCATGCGTGGGTACAAGTACTTTATGATGATAATTTTTACATATTGGAAAGCACTACTAAAAAAGTTCCGCCCATGGTGTTAGCTGAACGTGCTACTCGCTATGAGGCGGTACATCTTTTTAATGACCAGCGTGTTTATGTAGTCCCAGGTAGAACAGCACTGCAACCCTTCTCTGCTGTTTATTCTCAATGGCTAGAAAATTATTTGGACTATGCATATATTGAAGGGAACAAATAAAAAGAGGTGTTATATGGGCTGCATAACTAACGATGTAAAAGAACATTTAGCTAAAGTTATTGAAAAAGGCTGCCCCGAAAATGCTTCGGGTATAAAATTCTTTTTAGATGTTATACCTGAATGCGACCCATCGATGTTCAAGGCTGCCGTTAAGGAAGGTAGCTCCAGAAGCGCACCTACTCCGTGGGGAGCTTCCGCAACGTATGTTGATAAAGATGGTAAAAAAACTGAATACAGTTCGCCTTCTAATCTGGTAAAGGCTTTAGGATTAAAAATGAGTGGTAGCCAGCAGATTTGTGATGGTACTTCATGCAAAGCTGCCAGTGTTATAGATATACTTCAATTAAACGGTTACACTGTTTGGGGTGATGGTTCTGATATACCGGTTGAAAAGGGTAAAACTACCCATATAACCGTATTCCGGGCTGCTCCTGCTGTTGAAAAAACTCCTAAAAAGGAAAAATAAATGAATATCAATATAAAGTTTATTGACCCTATAAGCGGTGAAGTTTATGAATATCATAATACAGCAGAATTAGCTAGAAGCATAGGTATGCCAGAAGATGATATTCAAGTTTCAGAACTCACGAAAAGGGGATTTAAAGTAGTTAATTCAGGCGGGACGTATTTTATATCTCCTGATATAGATGTTATTCCGTTAAGCATTAATACAGAAGAAAAAAATCCTAGTGATTTTGAACAAGAAATATCAGATGATATTGAAAATCTTGAGAAAAGTTTTGACGAAGAAGTAAAAGCTGCCGATATATACAAGGAAAGGGCAAATGATACTCACGATGAAGGTTTGAAAAATCTTTATCATCATATAGCCAACGAAGAACTTGAACATAAGTCTGAATTTTTAGAAGCTGCCGGTAAAATAACCAACGGTGAAAAAATAATAGTTAATTCTCCCAAAAAAGAATGTGTTTCACTTGTGCTTGATGCTCTTTCTTCGAAGCTCGGTAATGGCGAGGAAGCTTTTAAGCGCCGTATTGAAGCTCTTAATAGCAAATGTGATTGCAAATTAAATGCTAACCAACTTTGGGAACAAGATAGCATTTCGTCCATGATTTTTGAAATGAATAAAATCTTTAACAAATAATTCCGGGGAGGGATAAAATGCCAGATATAAAAACTCCACTAGGTAATATAACAATTAAAACCGGTGGTACTAACGTAGCCCTGATAGCTTTAGGCGTGGCAGCCGCAGGCGCAGGTGGCTATCTGATTTATAAGAAATTCACTGGAAATAGCGGACAGGTATTAACCAGCAAAACTGTTAATGTAAAGATTAAAAAACTGACTGGCGGAAGTTCAGATGATATATATGGGCCATATTATGTTGACTTAAAACCTAATAATGGCTTAAGCGCTAACCCGACTAAAGAATATTATGAAAGGGGTGAAGAAATAACAGTTTTGGCAAAAACGACTATGGACAACTGGATGGCTTCTCCAAAATATTTCATAATAAATGGCGCAAGGTATGAAATAGATTACAGCAAACAAAGCCGTGCAACAGCCCAGAAGGTGACTGGCCCGACTGGTGTTGAATATTATATTTGGGGTTCTAAATCAGGCAATAACAAGGCGTGGGTTTCGTTCCATGCTCTTGAAAATACTCACATTGATTGTGAGCATAGTTTCGTTATTAGCGCTAAGTACAACGCCAATGAGTTATTGGTAGAACCTATATATACCTTGTCAACCCCCCCGGCTTTTGCTGAAAATGAAGATGTTAATCTGAAAATATCTTACACTATAACTCGTGATAGCCGCCCAATGCCATTTCAGGGCTGGTGGTCTGTTTTAAGAATTCGTGACCTTGATACTAATGAAATTATATGGCAGAGACAGCTTGGGGATTGGGGCATATTGAATGACCCGACCCAGCAGGTAGGCCATGGCGATTGGCCAGGTTACGGTGATTTTGAAGATGAAATTATAGCCAATATTGGCAGTTATACATTCGAAGATAATACTACTGAAATTGTTAAACGTTTCAGGGCTGAAGTAGTAGCCGGAGAAACGATTGTAGGTTAAGATGGCTAATCCTAATAAAGATGAAAAAACAGCCAACTACATAGGTATGGTAATTGCCAGTACGACTGCTATTGTTTTCTCGTACTGGATTATTGAAAAGTTTTTTAAGAAAAAGTCTTGACAAAATTTTTTAATATATGTTTAATCATAGTCAGACAACCTCAGCTAGACAAGCGAGAAAAAAGGAACTAGCAGGTCGATTGAGGTCAAGTTTAGCAAAAAGTGAGGTGTTTTAAGATGATTAAGGTTGTTAACGATATTGGTGCTCCTGTCGCTGTCGTAGCTGCTGACCTTATTTCTGAAAGCTTCGTTCCTCAGTACAATGAAGCTATCGCTTATGTGGCTACTCTGGGTGGTTATATGGCTGCCTGGCAAGGTAAAGGTGGAGATTTTGCGAAAAATATTGCCATCGCTTCCCTTCCTTGGGCTGCTAAGAAAATTTATACCCGTGTTAAAGGTATGGGTGGGAATGCCCCTATTTCGAGAAAAGCTTCAAGTATTTCTCGGAATTATCAACCCGAATTCAAGGATGTTACCGCTTACTAAAATTTTTTAGTAGTAAGTGGAATGAACCAAAGGAGGTATTAACTCGATGGGTTCAAGAAATTATATTCTCCCTATTGATGGTCTTTCTCTTAGTCAGCAAGCCGAATACAAAATGAAGGCTATTGCTGCTGCTCTGGCTCGTGCCACCGAAAAAGGCATAGGCTCTATTGGTAGTGATGAAATTCCCGGATATAATACTTTGGGTACTACTTCCGCTCGGAAAGTAGCCATTCTTAATAAACTTAGGGATGGTTGGATTCCCAAGTCAATGGATATTCGTGATTTTCAAAACATCCTGGACGCCGGTACTGCTTTGGACCAGTGGCTTACTGCTGCTTTGGCGGTTGTAGGTACTCCCTATTCCTGCTTTCAGGCTGTTGCTGCTCCGACTATGGGTAACAACAAACTTGCAGTATTCTATGGCGTATCCATAGAAAGCGTTCCCGGCCCTGTTTCCCGGTTGACCTTCCGCTCCGGCGGTGGTAATAACCTTGCCATGTTTGACCTTGAGCCTTTGTATACTCAGGACAGACAGTCCGGGTTCTTTACCGAACCTGTGGTTATCGACCCGACTATTACCTTCTCGGCAGTAGTCACGGCCCGTATCGTAGCTGCTGCTTCACGTGTCCAGCTCGGTGCATTTATAGTTGAACCTGCTGGTCAGACCATAGCTTAACTTGTGAGGCTTTAGGGGGCGAGCCTGAAATCACCCCCTATTCAGCGTATTTCGTGGATGGAGGAGGAGAAGAAAAATGGCTGATGTATTTACTCGTGGTATTTTCAAAACTGTTCAAGGTGAACAGATACGTTACAATCTAGCTCCCGCTGCTGTTGGCGATGGTACTGGCGGTGTGGCTTTGACTGTAGGCGCTGGTCCTGCTTGGGGTGCTTATGCGGACTTAGCTGCTGCTCTGGCTATCGCTACCGATTTCTGGATTTGTGGTCTTGGTGCTTATACGGCTACTGGTGTCGGTATATTCCAGGTCCAGTTGGCTAACTCAACCCCGACCAAACTTGCCGATTTCGGTCCTTTCGATTTTACTGCTGTAACTTTGAACGTTACTCCCCAAATGCTCACCTTCCCTATAAAGATGGCTGCTGGTTCTCAGGTTCAAGGGCGCGCTGGTGGTTCTGCTGTTAAAGCTATTAGCTGCCAGATGATTTACGCAGTAGGTCTGTAAGGAGTAGCGATGCTAGAAGCGTTAATTAGGTTAGATGAAGTACAAAAGGGGTTTGATGGCGCTGCTTCTTATCTAGAAAAAGAACTTAAAACTCCTATTTGCACAGGTTGCGGTAAGTGTTGTGAAAATAATACTCCCGTATCCTCAACAATTGAAGCCATTAACGCTGTATCTATCCTTACCGGAAATGGGAAGCTAGGCGAAGCCCTTAAAATGGCTAACGCCTGGCTTCTCGAAAGGGATAACAAAGCTACCAGCTATGAAGGGTTAATTGCTGGTAGCTTTGTTCCTGCTAAAATAATGGATGAATACAGCAATCTGCTTGTTTCGCAATGTCCTTTTTACACACATGAAAAAACTTGTTTTATTCATGAAGTACGCCCATTTGCTTGTAGGGCGTTTGGAGTAACAAAATCAAATACTGGTTTTTGTAATAGACCAGAAGGAATAGGTGAGTCTTTAACAAAACATTTATATGTAAACAGTCCTGACCTTATGAATGTTCATAAGAAACTTAAGGATATGTGTTACAAGAAAAATAAATCATGGATGGTAACTGGATTATTCCCCACTTTGCTTTATAGGGCAGCTATGCAAAAAGAATTCTACGAGCTGGTAAAAGATAATAAAATTCCTAGTGCTAAGATTATAGGGGCAGACATTGACACTGCTTTACTATGGGAAGTTCAAAAAGAAGCCATTGACGCAGGGATAAACCCTGATTTGGTTGCTTGTGGTATTTACAAAAACTTCTAAAAGAATTAGAATCTAAATAATAGCTCTCTGAATAGAGAGAAAAGGAGAGAAAAAATGGGCAACGGATTGCATGTATTCAAGTCTGCTGTAGGTATGTTTGAACCCTTGGCGCTTCAGGACCAATATGTCTGTTTGCATTACATGGCAGCCAAATATTATAGGAAAGTTGATTTCCTTGAGGCGCTCCCGCCTTTTCAGGGTGGCGATGTAGGTGCTTTGGCAGCCAACACTACCAGTCCTAGAACTAACCTGACAAACCTCGATATGCCCGATGACGAGTTTTGTTTGCTTAGATGGTATCCCATTGATGCAATACAGGTTAGAATGTTTCTGCCTGCCGGTATTGCTAAATTTCAATTGAAAAATATTCAGATACCGATTGATTACAAGATTTTTGATAAAGACCCCAATTTGGTTTCTACAGAATTTGCTATCTGGGAAGATAACCGTCCTGCTGTAGAAGTTACAAATATGACCGCTTATGCCTTAGGTGCTACCAGAATGATATTTATGGGTTACCGTTTTCACACTACTGAAGTAACAGATAAACTGTTGCTTGATAATTTGAAAATCCGTAAAGAACCCGTAACTGATGTCTGGTGTACCGGTAGGTCTGTATAAAAGGAGGGATGTAAGAAATGTCATTACTTGGAAATGCCCCTAACGAATTGGAAATTGTTGCTCCTGTTGTGAACTTAGCTGCTGCCGGTGCAGCTAATGCTACTGCTCTGTTCACCTTCCCTTCTGCTGCCAGTGTTCTTGGAAACGAATCGTTGAAGCTTAAGAAGATACGGCTAGCTGATAATGGTACAGGCGGTACTTTGCTACATATAGGGACGGGGGTTGCCGGTGCTTTTGCAGCTCTTGTTCCTCCTATTAGAACAATATCTGGTTTTGACTTAGATATTGATTTACCGCCAATAGAATCTTTTGCTACCATTACAGCTTACCCGGATGCAGTAGGTGGCAATTCAATTGATGCTCAATTGATAGTTACCGAAAAGATATAGGAGGCTGAAAATGCCGACTAGTGATAACATCAAAAAGGGTGTAGTTTTGGCTGGCGTCGCAGGGTTAGCAGGCTTAGGGATTAGTAATCTAAAACCTAAGTCTGCTTCTGCTCAAGGATTTGAGAATATCGAGGAAGATTATAACAATATGGATTTAAAAGATATATTGGAAAAATTACTCGAAACAGAAAGAAGTATGCTTTCTATTTTACAAGGTAAAGCTTCTGCTAATAATCCTAATATTGTGCCAAACGCTAACAATATAAGGGCAATGCGAGTGCCTATTACAGTAGGTATAGCTACCCAACTGCCCACTTTGTTTGTGCCAGACGAAATGGAATTAAAAATTAAGGCTGGCTGGGCAAATGGTGGGCAAATATATATAGGAGAATCTTCACAAGCAGCTCTTAACCAAAATCAGGCTGAACCACTAATAAGAAGTGAGTTTACTACGTACAGAATCAAAAACGCCGATGCATTGTATATAACTGGTACAGTTGCTGGCGATTTTGTAACTATCGTAGCTGAACAAAGGAGTTAATGATGGCTGGTGGCGGTGGTATATCTCCCAATATGGCCCTAAAACGTTCTGCTCAATCAGGAACTAAAGTTTTAACTAATGTGTGGCAGGTGGTTTTTACTGACAGTGATAATCAGTCTTATTTGTTTGGCGGTGCTTCAGTGGATTTAAGCACTATGGCTTTGGCAGATAGCATAGATATTCGAATAAGCAAAAAACTTTCTGCTACCGGTTCTTGGGTCGTACACGATATGATAACTTATTCGGATGTTCAGCCTACCAACCATATGAATGTAAAGACTGGTACAATCCCTGACACTTATGGTATCAAGATGGAAATGCGTCAAACTGCGGGGGTGTTGCGGACAATCCCGTGTGAGTTTTTCGTAGCTAAATTTTAAAATGATTAAGGGGCTGAATAAGCCCCTTAAAACTAAGTGGGGATAAATATATGGTAACTTTAA
>CAYPYZ010000011.1:18690-22389 GCA_964414805.1 uncultured Paludibacter sp. | reverse complement strand
TTAGCTTTATTTGTGGCTTGTAATGCTCCAAATAAACAAACAAATCAAGAACTATCTGATAGCATTATACATACTGTTGAAAGCGTAGAGGAAGTTGTATTGCCACAATATGTCGATTCTGCCGACTATTTTCAAAGATTACATGCCTTAGCTAATGGCGATACCTTGTTCTGGCCGGTTGTCAATCAGCCCGTCCCATTAGCAGGTGCTATCTTACCCTATAAAAGAATAATTGCGTATTATGGCAATTTATATTCTAAAAAAATGGGGGCATTGGGGGAGTTTCCACCAGAAGAGCTCTGGGAAAAACTGTTGGCTGAAAAAACTGCTTGGGAGGAAGCCGACCCGCAAACGCCGGTGCAGACTGCTTTGCATTATATCTATACGGTGGCCGATAGACTGCCTAAAAAAGATAGTGTCTATATGACGCGCATGCCTTTTACACAAGTGGATTCTGTATTGAGTATTGCAGCTATGCACGATGCTATCGTGTTTTTAGACATACAAGTGGGCAAAAGTTCTTATCAAAGAGAACTTCCATTATTGGAAAAATATCTTAAAATGCCTCATGTGCACTTGGGTATAGACCCGGAATTTTCTATGAAATCGGGCGGTGTTCCCGGAAAAAGAATTGGAAATGTAGATGCTAAGGATGTTAATTTTTGCGCTAATTATTTGAAAAATTTAGTGATAGAACATCAATTACCTCCTAAAATATTGGTTGTACATAGATTTACAAAACCCATGGTGACTAATTATGAAAAAATTCAATTGCATCCGGAAGTGCAAACCGTTATACATATGGATGGCTGGGGTGGCCCCGAATTGAAAAAGAGTACGTATAGATTGATAGCTTATAAAGAGCCTGTGCAGTTTACAGGGTTTAAAATTTTCTATAAAAATGATGTGAAAAATCCACCGCATAGATTGTTGACTCCTACCGAACTTATGGAGTTAAAGCCACAACCTATTTATATTCAATATCAATAAGATGTAGCAATGCTTTTGCAAAAGCAAGGACGATAAATTAAGAAAAATAACAAATTAAATATCAATATAAATATGAAAAAAATAATTGTATACATGATGGCAGGTATTTTAATTACCGGTTGTACTTCAAAAAATCCATTCTTTGAAGTCTATGACAATGAATATGGTATTCCTCCTTTTGAAAAAATTAAAATTGAGCATTATATGCCGGGATTTGAGGAGGGCATTAAACAGCAACAAGCTGAATATGACGCGATTGCAAATAATGAAGAAGCACCAACTTTTGATAATACCATAGCTGCTTTGGAATTGAGCGGTGAACTGTTAGCCAAGGTTTCAGGGGTGTTTTTTAACTTATACAGTGCCGAGACTAATGAGGATTTGAATCAAATTGCTCAAGATGTTTCGCCACTATTAGCTGCCCATAGCGATAATCTTTACTTGAATGATGCTATTTTTAAAAGGGTTGCTAACTTGCATGATAATAAAGAATCCTTGCATTTAAATAGCGAGCAACTTAGAATATTAGAAAAATATTATAAGCGATTTATTAGAAGTGGTGCTGCTTTGAATGAGGATGATAAAGCAATTTTACGCACTATCAACAAGGATTTAAGTCAAGCTAGCTTAGATTTTGGTCAAAACTTATTGGCTGAAAACAATGCCTACCAACGCTTCGTCACTGATACTGATGAATTAGCTGGTTTACCTACAAGCGTGATAGATGCCGCCGCCGAAGCTGCCAAAGAAGCAGGTCATGCCGATCAATGGCTGTTTACCCTTTCGAAAGCGAGCTTTATACCTGTTTTGCAATATGGTGAAAATAGGGAATTACGTAAGGAGTTACTATTGGCTTGGGCTAATAGAGGTGATAATGACAACAGCAATGATAATAAAGAAAGTATCCGAAAAATCATGCAGTTGCGTATTCAAAGGGCTCAACTGTTAGGTTATGATACTCCGGCAGATTTTATCTTGGAAAATACCATGGCTAAAACACCTGCTAAAGTGAGGGAGTTTCTTGCAAGCGTTTGGCAACCTGCACTAAAACAAGCTAAAGTAGAGGCTTATGAATTGCAACAATTGATGGATGCTACAGGCAAAGGTGAAAAATTAGAACCTTGGGATTGGTGGTATTATGCTGAAAAACTCAGACAAGCAAAATTTGATTTGGATGAGGAAGAACTACGCCCTTATTTCCAAATGGAAAATGTGAGACGCGGGGTGTTTGATTTGGCTAACAGACTGTGGGGATTGGAGTTCCAAGAATTGAAAGATGCCCCTAAATACCATGCTGATGCGCAGACTTTTAAAGTGAGCGATGCTGAGGGTTCTTTGATTGGAGTGTTGATTACCGACTATTATCCCCGTCCGGGAAAACGTGCCGGCGCATGGATGAATAACTATTTAGAACAACATTATAGGGATGGCAAAAATATCCGTCCGGTAATCGTGAATGTGGGTAATTTTACCAAACCTACTTCGCAAAAACCCTCTTTATTAAGCATGGATGAGGTGGAGACTTTATTCCATGAATTTGGACATGCCTTGCATGGTTTATTGGCACAAAGTACTTATGTAAGTTTAGCAGGAACCAATGTAGTACGGGATTTTGTAGAGCTTCCTTCTCAAATTATGGAAAACTGGTGCTTTGAACCTGACGTGATGAAAACCTATGCTAAGCATTATCAAACCGGAGAAATTATCCCCGATGCCTTGATCGAGAAAATTCAAAAGGCTGCAACTTTCAATCAAGGTTTTGTGATGACAGAGTTATTGTCTGCCGCTATTTTAGATATGGATTATCATATGCTTAAGAATGCGGATGATTTGGATGTAAATGCTTTTGAACAGGCTTCTATGTCAAAAATGGGCATGATACCGGAAATCATCGTTCGCTACCGTAGCACCAATTTTAACCATATTTTTGGAGGTGGTTATGCTGCCGGTTATTATAGCTATACTTGGTCGGAGGTATTGGATGCAGATGCTTATCAAGCCTTTGTGGAAACGGGTGACATCTATAATCCGGAAGTAGCGGATGCTTATAGAAAGAATATTTTAGAAAAAGGAGATGCTGATGATGCCATGCAATTGTACATCAATTTTAGAGGCAAAGAACCTAATCCGGAAGCTCTTTTGAGAAAACGTGGATTTATACAATAAGCATTAAGCAAATATGTCAAAAAACTACCCTTTCATCCAAAGACTTATCAGACCTAATTGGCTAATAGCAACGGGTTTATCACTGTTGTTTCTGGGTGCTTGGGTAGTTAATTATGTGTGCATACGCAATAGTATGCCGCAATTAGACAGTCGTATTTTTCAATTAAATCTGAATACTTTTTGGCATATCCTTGTCATACTGCTGACTACCATCCTCAATTTGCTGATTATCGCTTTTATCAATAGGAAATTTACCATAATCAGAGTCCGGACATTTTTGCCTATTTTTATTTATGCGCTTTTAATTAGTACTTGGAGAGTTACTCACCTAACTATTCAACCACATATTGCAAGCTTTTTCTTCCTATTGGCTTTCGTGATTTTCTTGAATATGTATAAAGGTAAACATGCCGTAATTCCGGCACTTTGGAGCGGTATGGCTATAGCGGTTGCCAGCTTATTGGAACCAATTTATCTATTTATCATCCCTATCATATGGATAGGATTTATACAACATGAATGTCTGACGCTCAGAACATGGTT
>CAYPYZ010000011.1:0-18590 GCA_964414805.1 uncultured Paludibacter sp. | reverse complement strand
CTATCATATGGATAGGATTTATACAACATGAATGTCTGACGCTCAGAACATGGTTGGCTTCCTTGATGGGCATAGCTGTTCCTTGGCTATTTTATATCGTATATCAAGTCTATATGGGTAACGAGATTTTGATATTTACAGACTTAAGAAACGGATTTTTCAATTGGCAGGATGCGATGCAATTAGCTGCTGTAGATAAGGTTTACTTGTTAAGTTTTACATTGATATTTGTCATTTGCCTGATAGGAATTTTTTCTAATATGCTGAAAGACACCTTGCAAACTCGCAAACAAATCAATTTCCATATACTGTTTTTCTTTTTAATGCTGACGGTTAGTGTTCTTGGTTCTTTCAAAAATGCAGCATTACTACCCGTCTTGGCATATTTTCTTGCCACCTTGATGGCACATCCATTTAGCTTAAAAAAATCTCGATTCTTTGCTGTTTTATTTGTTCTGTTTGGCTTAATTCAGTTAGCTTATTTCTATCTGAATTGTTTTGTTTTTGGATTTTAGCATAGTTATTTTCCATGAAAACAATTATCACTATTTTTGTAAATTAAAGACGAAATTATATGCAATCATATATAAAACGACTATTATTTGTAGCTATTTCAATTTTTATTATTGCTTCAAGCACGGCTACCCCTATTAAAACTTTAGAAAAAAAAATCTCCGATTCGCTCACTGTCATTGCGAAAGAAGCAATTGCATCAGATACTATCAGAAAAGTGAAGCTGAGCATCAACCCCAAAAACAAGCTCATCACAGTGACTGCTGCTGATAATTTTGCTTACCTGCCCTTTAGGCATGAGAATATCAATAGAATCAATGCTGCATTAAAAACTATTTTACAAAAAGATTATCCTAATTATAAAATTCAAGCGAAAGCAGATAATATAAATATTGAAGAACTAATTCCAGATTATTTGCGTACTCAAGCAGATCCTAAAAAGCAGTTTAAATTAGCTACTCAAAAACCGCCATTAATTTCCAAATTATCTGTGCCTTATACTGCCCATCAGGGTTTGGCTGATAAATACATAGCGCTTTGGGGTAGTCATGGTTTGTATTATGATAATTATGCTAATCAATGGATTTGGCAACGACCGCCTTTATTTCTGACTGTAGAAGATTTATTGACATCCTCTTTTGTCTTGCCTTTTTTGACGCCTATGTTGGAAAATGCCGGTGCACAGGTCTTTATGCCCCGCGAAAGGGATTTTCAAACCCATGAAATCATTGTAGATAAGGACGATAATAATAGTTCCGTATATAAAGAAAGCAATAAACGCCATCGTTGGAAAAATCATGCAATGGGCTTTTCTAACCAACAAGCTGTTTATGTGTGGGGTGAAAATCCTTTCGAGATGGGTACTCATCGTAGTATCAAAACTACTACAAACAATTATGATAAAAGTACGGCGAATTGGACTCCCAACATTCCTGAAAAGGGCATGTATGCTGTGTATATAGCCTATCAAACGCATGAAGAAAGTACTGAAGATGCACATTATACTGTACATCATTTAGGTGGCAAAACTGAGTTTGCCATCAATCAAACCATGTATGGCGGTTCTTGGCTGTATTTAGGACATTTCTTGTTTGATAAAGGTCTAAATACGAATGGCAGGGTGGAATTAAGCAATTATAGCAATACTAAAAATAAGATAGTTACAGCTGATGCCGTGAAATTTGGCGGTGGCATGGGGAATATAGCTGTGGCTCCAAAAGTAAAAACTAATGGCAAAAATGGTAATAACAATCAAACTAATGGTAATTCTACACCGGTTTTGAGTGGTGTTCCCAGATTTATGGAAGCGGCAAAGTATTGGTTGCATTGGGCTGGCGTCCCCGATTCTGTATATAGTCGCACCACCAATACCCATGAGTATAACGATGATTTTCAATCACGTGGATTTTGGGTGAATTATCTGGCAGGTGGTTCTGAAGTTATGCCCAATAGCAAGGGCTTAAACATCCCGCTCAATTTAGCGATGGCTATGCACTCGGATGCAGGTATTTTGCGTAATGACTCTATAGTAGGCACTTTGGGAATTTGCACAGTGAATAATGATGATAAAAAAACTATCTATCAGAATGGCATTTCTCGATGGACAGCGCGGGATTATGTGGATATGATTATGACTGAAATGGTTGAGGATGTTCGTAAACAATGGAATCACGAATGGGCAAGAAGAGGAATTTGGAATAAATCTTATAGCGAATCGCGCGTTCCGGAAGTTCCCACCGTATTGATGGAATTATTCTCACATCAAAATTTCTTCGATATGGAATATGCCTTAGATCCGCAATTTAGATTTACCGTAAGTAGGGCTATTTATAAAGGTATCTTAAAGTATTTAGCTTGGCAATATCAATATGATTATGTGGTGCAACCCCTTCCGGTGGAAAAATTTAGCTGCAATTTCACTGCCCGTAATCGTGTAAAATTAAGCTGGGAAGCAGTGATAGATAGTTTAGAATCTACTGCCATACCAAATAGTTATATGGTTTACACGCGTGTGAATGAGGGTGGTTTTGATAATGGACAATTGGTTGCCAACAACTATTTTGAAACTACTATAGAAGCTGGTAATATCTATAGTTTTAAAGTTACTGCCGTGAATGCGGGCGGACAAAGTTTCCCCTCTGAAATTCTTTCCTGCTATCGCGATCCACAGGCAAGCGAAACGGTCTTGATAGTGAATGGTTTTGATAGAATTAGTGCTCCCGAACATTTTACTTTGAATGGTTTTTCAGGCTTTCTTATCGATAAAGATGGCGGAGTTCCCTATATTGAAGACATCAGTTTTATAGGTCCTCAATACGAATTTAATGATACTGTGGCATATGTTAGCAATAATAGACCCGGTCATGGAGCCAGCAGTCAGGAGTACGCCGACATGGTTGTGGCAGGAAACAATTTTGACTATCCATATGTACATGGAAAATCCATACGGGCTTCGGGCTATTCTTTTGTTTCAAGTAGTGCAAAAGCGGTGATGGACGATAATTTTAATCTGAAGCAATTTAAAGTGATTGATTTGATATTGGGTAAGCAGAAAAAGACCTTTAGAAGAAAATTAGCAGATTTTTCAGCATATGAAACTTTTCCATTAGCTTTGCAAAACAAACTCACGGATTATTGTAAAAATGGCGGTAATATGTTGGTTACCGGAGCATTTATAGCTTCAGATTCTTATGATAAAGAGAAGGTAGATCAAGATAATTTCGTAAGTAATATTCTGAAAATAAAACCTATGGCATTGGATACAACCATTTTGGGTGGTGCCTGCTACCATAGTTTCCATCCGGAATTTTATGCAGAAAGAAGATATTTGAATTTTGAACAAAAGCCTAATAGCGAGGTTTATGCACTCGAACATCCGGATATTTTAGCTCCGGCTGATGAAAATGCCTTTATAATAAGCACTTATGAAGGTTTGGATTTACCTGCCGGGATAGCTTATTCCAATGCCTATAAGGTATGTAGTTTTGCTATTCCCTTTGAAACCATCCAAGAAAAGGATATACGGGATATTATAATGTCGGAAGTTTTGGAATTCCTGTTCAATCAAACTATTGGACAATAAATTAAATTTAGAAATTATGTTTAGAAAATCCTTATTAATATTGATAACAGCTACTTTATTAGCTTCTTGTATTAAAACCGGTTTGGTATTGCCTTCCGCAACGGGCACGCGCTTCGAGATATTGGTTGTGATGGACGATGCCTATTGGAAAGCACCTTCCGGAAGGGCATTGATAGCTTTATTAGATCAAGATATGCCTGCCCTACCCCAACCCGAACCTATGCTTTCTATCATCCATTGTCAGCATAATGAATTTGGCGATATTTTGAAACCCACACGTAATATTTTAATGGTTGAAATAGATTCAAGATTTGAAAAACCGGCTATTCAATATGGTAAAAATTCTTGGTCTCAACCTCAATCTACCGTAAAAATACAGGCTGCTAACGATGATGCTATGGTAGAACTTCTGAAGCAATACGGTCAAAAGATATTGGATTATTTTATCGTTACCGAAAGAGAAAGACAAATTTTAATGAGTCGCAATACTGTAAACTTAAAAGCAAAACAGGAAGTAGAAAAGCTTTTTGGTATTCAGGTGGATATTCCAAGCGAACTGTCCAAGACTTCCCATACGGGGGATTTCTATTGGGCAACCAACGACCATGCCCGTACACGCAAGGATTTAGTTATTTATAGCTATCCCTATACCGATAAAAACACCTTCACGGAAGCCTATTTAATAGCTAAAAGGGACTCAATCATGAAGCAGTATATCACCGGAGAATTGGCAGGCTCTTATATGGGTACTGAGTTGGTGCATGCACAACCCATATTGAAGGAAATCAATTTGAATCAGACCTATTGCATGGAAATGAAAGGGCTTTGGCGTATGTTTGGGGGTGCCTCTATGGGCGGACCATTTTTTAGCCATACGCGTGTAGATGAAATCAATAAAAGAGTGATTACGGTAGAGGGCTTTGTGTTTGCACCGGGCACCAAAAAACGTAATCATATTCGTCAAATGGAAGCTGTGGTATATACAGTTAAGCTTCCGCAAGAAATTAACGAGATACATGAGGTATCTGTGGTAGCAACTAAGCATTAAATAATAGAAATTATGATTAATAATCAAATAGTTATAGGTATTACCCACGGGGATTTTAATGGTGTTGGATATGAGGTGATTTTAAAAGCCTTGTCCCAAGAGAAAATTTATGAGCATTTTATTCCCATAATTTATGGTTCTTCGAAAGTAGCAGGTTACTATCGTAAGCTGTTAAAACTTAACCATATCAATTTTAATAATATCAATACTGCGGATCAAGCTGAGCCGCATAAAATAAACTTGATCAATTGTACGCAAGAAGATTTGCGGGTCGAGCATGGTATATCTTCCAAAGAAGCCGGAAAAGCGGCTTTCGATGCTTTAGAGAAAGCTGTGGCTGATATGAAAACCGGCGTAGTGGATGCTTTGGTGACAGCCCCTATCAACAAACACAATATCCAATCTGAAAGCTTTTATTTTCCCGGTCATACCGAATATTTAGAGGAAGTTTTCAAAGATAATGATAGCAAAAAAGATCAACAAGCATTGATGGTATTGGTTAGTGAAACCATACGTGTAGCTGTGGTTACAGGACATATTCCCATCAAGGAAGTTTCAAAATCCATTACTAAAAAGTTGATTATAACTAAGCTAAACACTTTCAATGATTCTTTGAAAAGGGACTTTACGATTGTCCGTCCTCGTATCGCTGTTTTAGGATTGAATCCACATGCCGGCGATAACGGCATCCTTGGTGACGAGGAGGAAAACATAATCAAACCAGCTTTGGAGGAAGCCAAAGCTAACGGAGTACTTTGTTTTGGTCCCTACCCTGCCGATGGCTTTTTTGGCTCGGGAAAGTTCAAACAATTTGATGGAATCTTAGCTATGTATCACGATCAGGGCTTGATACCTTTCAAGACTATGGCGATGAATAGCGGCGTAAACTATACAGCGGGATTATCTGTAGTACGCACTTCCCCAGCCCATGGCACTGCCTATGAATTATCCGGTAAAGAAACAGCTTGCGAAAGTTCTTTCAGAGAAGCTTTATTCATGGCTTATGATATTTTGAATAATAGGGCTTTGGACGATGAGATACGTGCCAATCCACTTCCTATCGATAAAAGTCAAAGGGATAGAGCCGGAAAAATAGAATAAAATGATATTAAGTAAGTGTACAAAGTAATTGTACAAACTAATTGTACAAACTAATAAAATGCTGATTGCACCATCACTTGAGCTTGCTCAAGATAAACCGCAATCAGCATTTTTATTTAATAAGCGTTCTGAAACTGATCTAAAAATCTCAAGTCATTTTCAGAGAACATACGTAAGTCTTTGATCTGGTATTTCAAGTTGGTAATACGCTCTACACCCATTCCAAAAGCATAACCTGAATAGATTTTTGAGTCGATTCCACAATTTTCAAGTACATTGGGGTCAACCATACCACAACCAAGAATTTCTACCCATCCTGTATGTTTGCAGAATTGACAGCCTTTACCACCGCATAGATTACAAGAAATATCCATTTCAGCACTTGGTTCTGTAAAGGGGAAATATGAGGGTCGCAAACGAATATCCGTATGCTCACCAAACATTTCTTTCGCAAAATACATCAAAGCTTGTCTGAGGTCAGCAAAAGAAACATCCTTATCTATATACAGTCCTTCAACTTGGTGAAAAAAACAATGTGCACGATAGGAAATAGCCTCATTGCGATAGACCCTCCCCGGGAAAATCATACGAATAGGAGGTTGCTGCTTAGTCATCACCCGCGTTTGCACCGAAGAAGTATGCGTACGCAACACTATATCAGGATTTTGTTCAATAAAGAAAGTATCTTGCATATCGCGAGCCGGGTGTTCAGGCGGAAAATTCAAAGCACCGAACACATGCCAATCATCTTCAATCTCAGGGCCTTCCGCAATGGTAAAACCTATGCGTGCAAAGATATCTACAATTTCATTCTTCACAATTGAAATAGGATGGCGTGCCCCTATAGCTATTGGAGCAGCAGTGCGGGTTAAATCTAATTGATCAGCTTGTGCCAAACCCTCGTTTAAATGCTCTTTCAGCAAAGCTATTTTTTCCTGAGCAGCATTTTTTAGATCATTCAAAGACTTCCCTATCAATCGTTTTTCTTCGGGAGCTAACAAACGAAATTCATCAAAAAGCGTTGAAATACTTCCCTTTTTACTAAGGTATTTAATTCTTAATTGTTCTATTGCATCGTGATGAGTGGCAGTCAAAGCCTTAATTTCCTCCAAAAGAGCCTGAATCTTATCCTTCATAAACTTTTAATTTTTTCAATCTGCAAATTTAGCTTTTTTTCCCGTAATTTGCATGAAATAATGGAAAATAGTCAGTAATACTCATATTTTTGAAAATTTTAGACTATTTTTGTAGCTTTGATTTTTTAATGAAAATGGAGATACTACCTTTTGTACAAAATGACCCTTATTTGCAACCATATGCTGAAGCTATCTATGGCAGGTATGAATATGCACTGAAAGTTGAAAAAGAACTGCTCAGTTCCGTACGTTCTTTATCGGACTTTGCAACAGGTTATTTGTATTTTGGATTGCATCGTTTGACGGATGGTTGGGTTTTCAGGGAATGGGCACCCAATGCCACAGCCATTTATATGATAGGTGAATTTAATAATTGGCAAAAACATCCGGATTATGCGCTCAAGAAATTGAATGATGGTATTTGGGAAATTAAGTTACCGGATTATGCTATTGCGCATGCACAACTGTACAAACTCCTTATAGAATGGGATGGTGGTGAAGGTGAACGTATTCCGGCTTGGACAAGAAGAGTGGTGCAAGATGAACAAACCAAAATTTTTAGTGCTCAGGTATTTTATCCCCTACTCCCTTATGAATTTAAAATTAAAGATTTTAGACCTACTACCGATCCTCTTTTGATATACGAAGCACATATTGGCATGTCGAGCGAGGAGGAAAAAGTAGCTACTTACAATGAATTTAGAATACAGGTTTTACCAAGAATTATCAAGGCTGGCTATAACTGCATTCAATTAATGGCCATTCAGGAACATCCGTACTATGGGTCTTTTGGCTACCATGTGTCAAGTTTCTTTGCAGCTTCTTCTCGTTTTGGTACCCCAGATGATTTAAAAATGTTGATTGATGAAGCGCACGCGTCCGGCATTGCTGTTATCATGGATATTGTCCATTCTCATGCTGTCAAAAATGAGGTGGAAGGCTTGGGCAGATTCGATGGCACTCCTTATCAATACTTTCACGGCGGCGATCGAAGAGAGCATCCGCAATGGGATTCGCTCTGTTTTGATTATGCCAAACCTGCTGTTTTACATTTTTTGTTATCCAATTGTAAGTACTGGTTGGATGAATTTAAATTTGATGGGTTCCGCTTTGATGGGGTGACTTCTATGTTGTATAGGAGTCATGGCTTAGGTGAAGATTTTGGCGATTATGCAGCTTATTATAATCTCAATCAAGATGGTGATGCTATCTGTTATTTGACCTTAGCCAATAAATTAATCCATGAAGTGAATCCTTTTGCAATTACTATTGCGGAAGAAGTGAGCGGTATGCCGGGTCTGGCCGTCAAAAATGATGAAGGCGGTATAGGATTCGATTACCGTATGGCAATGGGTATCCCCGATTTTTGGATCAAATATATCAAGGAAGTACGTGATGAAGATTGGAAGGTTGGACATATTTTCTGGGAACTAACCAATCATAGAGCGGACGAAAAGACCATTAGCTATGCTGAAAGTCATGACCAAGCTTTAGTAGGTGATAAAACCATTATTTTCCGCCTGATAGATGCCGAAATGTATTGGCATATGCAAAAGGGCGATAATACTTTGACGGTTGACAGGGGTATTGCTTTGCATAAAATGATACGCTTATTCACTTTATCTACTATTAATGGGGGGTATCTAAACTTTATGGGTAATGAATTTGGCCATCCTGAATGGGTAGATTTTCCTCGTGAAGGGAATGGCTGGTCTCATAAATATGCCCGCAGACAATGGAGTTTAGCGGATAATGAAAACTATCTATACCATCACTTAGGACTTTTCGATGCTGATATGCTGGCTCTAATCAAGTCTATACCGGCCTTTAATAGAGTTGCCATCGAGCAATTATGGGATAAGGAAGGCGACCAAGTCTTGGCTTATCAACGTGATGATTTGGTGTTTGTATTTAATTTCAATGGTTCCAAATCCTTTACAGATTACGGTATACTTGCACATCCCGGTGAGTATCAGCCTGTTCTTAATACTGATAACAGCAAATATGGTGGATATAACTTAGTGGATGAAAGCATCAATCATTTGACTATTGCCAAAGGCGAACAGCCTTCAGAAAAGGAATGGCTGATGTTGTACCTTCCTGCAAGGACAGCCATGGTATTGAGAAAAATTCGCTAAAAGTCTATCTTTATTTGAAATTGGCTTGAATAGCTGCCGCGATAGCCATCATGGCATCTTTATCCAATTGTAGTTTTGGATTTTGAAAACTCATATCAGATTCTTTATTGATAGGCACTAAATGTATGTGCGCATGCGGTACCTCCATCCCCAATACTGCCATCGCTACTCTAACGCAAGGAACAGATTTTTGTATAGCAAGGGCTACTTTTTTAGCAAAAACCATCATATCAGCTATTAAAGCATCATCTAAATTGAAAATATAATCCTCCTCTAACTTAGGTACAACCAAAGTATGCCCTTTAGTCATAGGATTAATGTCCAAGAAAGCATAGAATTGATGATCTTCAGCTATTTTATAGGATGGAATTTCACCTTGTATGATTTTAGTAAAAATTGTCATGGTAGTTCTATTTTACAAAACACTTTATAATGAGATATCTAGAACCTCAAGTTCCATAATGCCGGAGGGCACTTGGATTTTAGCAATATCGCCTACTTTCTTACCTAAAAGTCCTTGAGCAATAGGCGTACTCACAGCAATTTTACCTTCCTTCAAATTAGCTTCGGATTCGGAGACGATAAAATAGGACATTTCTTGTCCGGTTTTCAGATTTTTAAGTTGCACACGGTTTAAAATCTGTATTTCATCCGTTGCTATCTGCGACTCATCAATTAAACGCACTTTGGCCAAGGTGTTTTTTAATTGAGATATTTTCAATTCTAATAAACCTTGTGCTTCTTTGGCAGCATCGTATTCAGCATTCTCTGAAAGGTCGCCTTTATCACGCGCATCAGCTATGTGTTGAACGATAATTGGTCTTTGCACGCTCTCCAATTCCCTCAGTTCCTCTTGCAATTTCTTGTACCCTTCTTCGGTCATGTAATTGATAGTCATATCTTTTCTAAATTTAAAAATCTATTTTATCAGATTAAATAAAAAAGAATTCCGAACATGTTTGCCGGAACTCCTCCTAAAGTCTGGTTAATTCTTTTTGGTTAATACACTACAAAAATAAGCTGTTCATTTGACATCAAAAAATTTTAAATATGTTTTAGAACATCATCATCGAAGTTTTAAAGCATTTTTTTTAATTTATGATAGAAAAATTCTTAATTATATTTTCTGTTAAAAATCTCTGAGTAAATAAATGCTTTTTTCAACTCATCCGTATCATGCAGGTCTATATCAAAATCTACATAGTTGCTATCACGCTCATCTTCAACCAAATTGACTTCATACTTCTTTTTTATAGCTTGATAATGTGGCTTGTTGGACTGCTGTTGTTTCGCAATTTCATGCAATACAGCAGGAGATATTTCTGTGGATTCCCTTTCGTAATAAGTATCCATTGCAGGGAAAATGTCACTAAGATCGGGAAATTCTTGAGACGGTGAAGATGACACAATCTCTTTCTCCTGTTTTTTCTTAAAAGACTTGATAACAGCACTTAATCCGGCAATCAGAATAACTACTACATATAATAAATCACCTATATCTTCCATGAGAAATAATTTTTCAATAGATATTAGTACAAAATTACATAGAATCTTTGAGCTAAAAAAATATACAAAAAAACAATGGGCAACTTCACAGCCACCCATTGCACATTTAACCTAAACCTTAACTATGAAAAATTTATCTGTTTGTTTACCCTACAAAGATATAATTCATGTTTGGAATAGGCAAGCAAAATCACAAAAAAGAGTGCAAAAGATAAAGATTTAACATTATTAAACATTTTACATTTTTCTTTTCCTTAATTATCAATACGATACACAACAAAACTATGCAAAAGATAAAATTGTTAATTTGCACCCCCTTTCAAAAAATTCTTGTTTTTTCTATCTTTCATGGATATAACTTATCTTTGCCGTGCAAATTTTAAATTATTATTTTATCTATGAATATTGAAGAAACTATGGTTGTTTCAACGGACTCTAAATCCGCTTTGAACGACAAAAAGCTTTTTATCGAAACCTATGGTTGCCAAATGAATGTAGCCGACAGCGAAGTTGTAGCCTCCATCATGGAAATGGATGGTTATGAACTAACCGATAAAATAACAGATGCAGACGCTATTTTTGTAAATACTTGTTCTGTAAGGGAAAATGCTGAACTAAAGATATATCAGCGTTTGCGCTATTATCATTCTTTGAAAAGAAGGAAGAAAAATAAGATGGTAATAGGCGTTATCGGCTGTATGGCTGAAAGGGTTAAAGAGAAACTAATTACAGAGCATGGGGTGGATTTGGTAGTCGGACCTGATGCCTATTTAGATATCCCCAACCTGATTAATACGGTAGAAGAAGGTGAAAAAGCTATCAATGTGGAGCTTTCCAAGACTGAAACCTATAAGGATGTGATGCCTACGCGAATCGGGAAAAGTATTTCCGGATTTGTTACTATTACAAGGGGTTGTAATAAGTTTTGTACCTATTGCATAGTACCTTACACAAGAGGCCGCGAGCGCAGCAGGGATGTAGAAAGTATACTGAATGAGATTAAAGATTTGCAGGCAAAGGGTTATAAAGAGGTGACGCTTTTAGGTCAGACTGTCAATTCCTATAAATATGTGGAGGGTGAAACTGTAATTACCTTCCCAAAACTATTGAGTTTAGTAGCAGAAGCTGCACCCGATATGCGTATCAGGTTTGTTAGTCCCCATCCCAAAGATATGTCGGATGAAACCATAGAAGTCATGGCTAAATACCCCAATATCTGTAGGTTTATACATCTTCCTGTACAATCCGGTAGCAATAAAATATTGAAATTGATGAATCGTAAATATACCCGTGAATGGTATTTGGATCGTGTGGAGACTATTCGTAGATTGATTCCTGATTGCGCTATTGGTACGGATGTGTTTTGTGGGTTTTCAGATGAAACTGAAGAAGATCATCAAGATACTTTGGATTTGATGCGAACAGTCAAATTCGATATGGCATTTATGTTTAAATACTCTGAACGTCCAGGAACTATGGCTGCAAAACGCTTAGTTGACAATGTTCCGGAAGAAGTCAAATCAAGAAGATTAAGCGAAATCATTGAATTACAAAATCAAATTACCAAAGAAAACAACCTCAATGAAATAGGAAAAATCTACGAAGTTTTGGTAGAAGGTTTTTCCAAACGGTCACAAGAGGAGTTTTTCGGACGTAGTTCTCAAAATAAAGTAGTTATCTTTCCAAGACAGGGAAGACATATAGGAGAACTGATTCATGTTAAAATTAATGAGGCAAGTTCGGCCACTTTAAAGGGGGAAGTCGTTGAATGATTTTAAATAAAGAATTTTTTCTATAATTCCTTGTAAAGCTCGTTTCAATTGATTATTTTTGCGTTTTGAAAATACAGGGTTTTCCGTTATACGCAAGTATTTGAATATCTGAAATATAATTAAATAACAATATCAAAAAACAAACTATGTGGCTAATTAATTCCTCCATTGGGAGAAAACTAATCATGAGTATTACGGGTGTATTACTTGTGGTTTTCTTGCTGTTTCACAGCATTATGAATTTCGTGTCGATCATCAATCCTGAAGCTTATGATGTTATCAGTGCGTTTTTAGGCGCTAACTGGTATGCTATTGTGGCAACTATGGGACTTGCTCTCGGCTTTATCATTCATATTTTGTATGCTTTGCTACTTACTTATCAAAACTGGAGAGCTCGGGGCAATAGTCCTTACGCGGTTAAAGCTCGTCAAAAAGGTGTAAGTTGGGCTTCCAAAAACATGCTGATTCTCGCTGTTTTTATATTAGGCTTTTTAGGCTTGCATCTCTTTCAATTTTGGAGCAAAATGCAATTGGTTGAACTAATGCATAATATGGGAGCCGACGTACCGGAACAAGCTGCTCTATTAGCTTCTAAAGGTGCGCATTGGGTGCAATATTATTTCAGTCAACCCATCTATGCTGTGCTATATATTGTATGGTTAGTGGCCTTGTGGTTTCATCTGACACATGGTGTTTGGAGTATGCTGCATACGCTCGGACTGAATAACCAAACCTGGATGCCGAGATTAAAGTCGCTATCCTATATTTTAGCAACATTGATTGTCTTATTATTCATGGCAGTTCCCATTTGCGGATTGCTGAAAGCCGGTCCACTGTTTTCTCCGGAATCTATGTATAATACTTTCTTAAATATTTAAAACATGACGAAAAAACAATCAACTTCAACTGTAGAAGTACCTATCATAGATGCTAAAATACCTGCCGGAGCATTGGCAGAAAAATGGACTAATTATAAGAATACGCAAAAATTAGTAAACCCCGCCAATAAAAGGCGTTTGGACATCATCGTTGTAGGAACGGGATTAGCTGGCGCTTCCGCAGCCGCTTCTTTAGCCGAATTAGGTTTCAATGTATTGAACTTCTGTATACAAGATTCACCTCGCCGTGCGCACTCCATTGCTGCACAAGGGGGTATCAATGCTGCTAAAAACTATCCTAATGATGGTGACTCTGTACAACGTTTATTTTATGATACTTTAAAAGGTGGTGACTATCGTGCACGCGAAGCTAACGTATATCGTTTGGCAGAGTTGTCCAATAGCATCATCGACCAATGTGTGGCGCAAGGTGTTCCTTTTGCTCGCGAATATGGTGGTCTTTTGGCTAACCGCTCTTTTGGTGGTGCACAGGTTTCTCGTACTTTTTATGCACGCGGTCAGACCGGTCAGCAATTACTTTTAGGAGCTTATTCTGCTTTAAGTCGCCAAGTTGGTAAAGGTACAGTGAAGCTATATACCCGTTATGAAATGCTCGATTTAGTGATTATTGACGGACGTGCACGCGGTATCATCGCTCGTAATTTAGTTACAGGTAAGGTTGAAAGATTTGCTGCACATGCGGTGGTTGTAGGAACCGGTGGTTATGGTAATGCGTTTTTCTTATCGACTAACGCCATGACTTCCAATGGTTCTGCTGCCATTCAAATGTATAAGAAAGGGGCTCTTTTTGCTAATCCTGCTTTTGCACAAATTCACCCAACTTGTATTCCTGTACAGGGAAAACATCAATCTAAATTGACTTTGATGTCTGAATCCTTACGTAATGACGGCCGTATCTGGGTTCCCAAAAAGAAAGAAGATGCAGAAGCCATACGCAAAGGTCAATTAAAACCTACTGCATTAGCTGAAGAAGATAGAGATTATTTCTTGGAAAGACGTTATCCTGCCTTTGGTAATCTGGTACCTCGTGATGTGGCTTCTCGCGCTGCAAAAGAGAGATGCGATGCAGGTTTTGGTGTGGGGAATACCGGTTTAGCCGTATATCTCGATTTTGAAGATTCCATCAATCGCTTGGGCGAAGATGTAGTGCGTGAACGCTACGGTAATCTCTTTGAAATGTATGAGAAAATTGTGGATGATAATCCTTATAAAACACCGATGATGATTTATCCGGCTATCCATTATACCATGGGTGGTATTTGGGTAGATTATGAGCTGCAAACCAATGTGAAAGGTCTGTTCTGTATAGGTGAAGCTAATTTCTCCGACCACGGTGCCAATAGATTGGGTGCATCCGCATTGATGCAAGGTTTAGCTGATGGTTATTTCATCCTGCCTTATACTATTCAAAACTACTTGGCGGATCAAATTAGGGTGCCACGTTTTAGCACAGACGCTCCTGAATTTGCGGAAGCTGAAAATCAAATCAAGGAAAAAATTGACCGTATCATGGCTATTCAAGGCGAACGTTCAGTGGACTCTATCCATCGAGAATTAGGTTTAGTGATGTGGGATTTTGTTGGGATGGCTCGTAATAAAGAAGGCTTGGAACATGCATTAAAGCGCATCATCGAAATCCGTAAAGAGTTCTGGAGTAATGTTTTCGTTCCCGGAGAAGCTGAAGATCTGAATGTTGAATTAGACAAAGCTTTGCGTGTAGCAGATTTTATTGATATCGGCGAGTTGATGGCGAGGGATGCTATCCTCAGGGAAGAGTCATGTGGCGGTCACTTCAGGGAAGAATATCAAACTGAAGAAGGTGAAACACTCAGGAATGATGAGGAGTTTGCCTTTGCTTCCTGCTGGCAATACCAAGGTGAAGGTGAAGAACCTGCCCTTTACAAAGAGATGTTAACATATGAATTCGTAGAACGCGAACAACGCAATTATAAAGCATAATCAATGGAAAGAAATATTAATGTAACACTGAGAGTTTGGCGACAAGCCGGTCCTAAGGCAAAAGGTAAATTCGTAAATTATAAATTAGATAATGTATCGCCTGATAGTTCCTTTTTGGAAATGTTGGACATGCTAAATGAACAATTAATCAGCGAGCGCCAAGAGCCTATCGCCTTCGATCACGACTGTCGTGAAGGTATTTGCGGTATGTGCGGTCTCTATATCAATGGCCATCCTCATGGTGAAGAAGGTGGTACTACTACTTGTCAATTGCATATGCGTAAATACAGGGATGGACAAACCATTACAATTGAACCTTGGCGTTCAACGGGTTTCCCAATCTTGAAGGACTTGATAGTAAACCGCAATGCATTTGAGGAAATTATGCAATCCGGAGGCTATATATCTGTCAATACGGGCGGTGTACCTGATGGCAATGCCATACCTATTGAACATGATAAGGTGGAAGAAGCTATGGATGCCGCTTCTTGTATTGGTTGTGGTGCTTGCGTTGCTGCTTGTAAAAATGGCTCTGCTATGTTGTTTGTGGCTGCTAAGGTTAGCCAATTCGCTCTTTTACCACAAGGTAGAATAGAAAGAACACAGCGCGCTAAGGCTATGGTTTCTAAAATGGATGAACTTGGTTTTGGTAACTGTACTAACACCGGTGCCTGTGAAGCTGAATGTCCGAAGAGCATCTCTATAGCTCATATCGCAAGATTGAATAGGGAATTTTTAAGTGCAAAAATCAAAGATTGATAGCTTAAAAGTTTTAATTTAACTATATAAAAAGTCCACAAGTAAATCATAAACTTGTGGACTTTTTACTTTTTGCACCATAATTTACCTTTTGCGCACATATCGTCTTGAAGTACGCAAATCATCAGAATTAAAGGCAAAAGGTAAATCTCTTAAGTTATATTTGGATGCCATAGTCTCACCATAAGCTCCCGCAGAGCGAATAGCAATGAGATCTCCTCGTTGCGTAGCTGGCAAAGAATAATCTGTAGCAAAACTATCAGATGACTCACAGATAGGTCCCACTACATCATACTTTTCTTCCGGAAGCTCAGATGAAAGATTTTGAATATGATGCATAGCTTGGTACAATGCGGGACGAATCAACTCCGTCATGCCGGCATCTAAAATAGCATACTTTCTATTACTTGATTCTTTGATATATAACACCTTAGTAATCAAACTGCCACATTGTGCAACTATAGAGCGGCCCAATTCAAAATGTACAATTTGTTGAGGATATAATTTTAAATGTTTACGGAAAACTTCAAAATAAGCAGCAAAATCAGGTATCAATGCTTGATCAGGGTTTTCATAGTTTATACCCAAACCACCGCCTACATTTATATGATCTAAGTCAAATCCCAAAGCATAAAAATGCAATTGCAAAGCATTAATTTTTTCACACATATCCACATAAACCGACATATCAGTAATTTGTGACCCAATATGTACATGCAATCCTATTAATTGTACGTTGTGCATAGTTACCAATTCCTTGATAACAGCGTCTAAATCAGGAATATTAATGCCAAATTTATTAGTTTCTAAACCTGTAGTGATATAAGCATGGGTATTGGCACTTATATTTGGATTGATACGCAATGCAATGCGCGCTCGAGTATTGTTTCGGGAAGCCAATGCATTGATAACCCTTAATTCTGCAAGGGATTCCACATTGAAACAAAATATATTATGCTTCAAACCCAAATTGATCTCCCAATCAGCTTTACCAACACCGGCAAATACTATTTTATCAGCAGGAATACCTGAATCAATAGCAGCTTGCACTTCTCCTCCACTGACGCAATCCGCACCTAAGCCTTCAGCTTGTATGACTTTCAAAATAGCAGGATTGACATTAGCTTTTAAGGCATAATGCACTTGAAAAGGACTACCGGCTATTTCAAATTGAATAGTATGAATAGTAGCACGCAACAAGTCCATATCGTAGTAATAGAAAGGACTTGCTAAATTGTTAAAGCTGTCTATAGGAAAATGCGTCTGAATCATGTATTAAAATAATGCAGTGCTCAATGCCTGAAGTGCCATTTTTTTATCATCAGCATGCACTAAAAAAGATATATTGAAATTACTACCTCCGTAAGAGATCATGCGCACGGGAATATCCTTCAAAGCGTTTACAGCTTGAGCTTGCAGACCGTTATTATTTGGACGTAAATCACCTACTACACAGATAATCACCATATTTTCATCGACGGTAACCGAGCCAAATTTCTTTAAATTATCTACAATTTCTTTGAGGTTTTTAGTCTTGTCAATGGTCACAGACACCCCTACTTCCGAAGTAGTAACCATATCTATAGGTGTTTGATAGGATTCAAAAATCTCAAAAACCTTTCTAAGGAAACCATAAGCTAAAAGCATTCTACCAGACTTAATTTTAATGGCTGTAATACCATCTTTAGCCGCAACTGCTTGTATAGTAGACTTTTTACTTTTGGAAGATATCAAAGTGCCGGGCAATTCAGGCTCTAAAACATCCAATAAACGCACAGGGATATTATTTAATTTAGCAGGTAAAATGCAGGTAGGATGCAGAATTTTGGCACCAAAATAAGCCAATTCTGCCGCTTCTTCAAAATTGATAAAGCGAACGGGATAGGTATTTTCCACATAGCGTGGATCATTATTATGTAAACCGTCTATATCCGTCCAAATCTGAATTTCCTCAGCCTTAATAGCAGCACCAATCAAGGATGCAGTATAATCACTACCACCCCTTTGAAGATTGTCAATTTCTCCATAAAAATTTCTGCAAATATACCCTTGCGTAATATAGTAGTCAGTTTCCGGATATTGAGTCAGCAAATTTTGAAGATTTTCAGTGATAAATGCCATATCCGGCTCCGCATTTTTATCTATGCGCATATAGTCTAAAGCCGGTAGCAACACAGACTTCTTGCCAATTTCCTCTAAATAAAATTGAAATAAGGCAGTAGATATTAATTCACCTTGTGCCAAAATAACCTTCTCATCAAAAATCGTAAACACAGCTGTAGAGAAAGTACGCAATTCGTCAAAATGCTTTACAACCACCTCTGTAGCCTTGGTTTTATAATCGGTTGAAGCATATAATTCATCAATAACTTGCTCGTATTTCTGCTCCAACAAGTTGATTCTTTCGATGGCACCGGCAGGATTATTCTTATAAAAATAATCTGCTATTTCCACTAAACTATTGGTTGTACCGGACATAGCCGACAGCACAACAATCTTTTGTTGACCATCACAAATCAGCTTCGCAACCTCTTTAATCCTTTCAGCTGAGCCTACGGAAGTACCTCCAAATTTTAAAACTTTCATAATGAGTGGATTTATGGAATATACGAAGTTTGCATAAAACTTAGGTATATTCGAGTATCTAACAATAAATATGCATGCAAAAGTAATATAT